>DASZSS010000070.1:0-9124 GCA_035548535.1 Steroidobacteraceae bacterium | reverse complement strand
ACGGGTCTCATCGCGGATGAGCTCGTCGGCAGTCGCGAGATCGTCGTGAAGTCGGTCGGCCCGCAGATCTCCTCGATCCGCGGCATCTCCGGCGCAACGATCCTCGGCGATGGCCGCATCGTCGTGATTCTCGACATTGGCGCGCTGGTGCGCGGCGAGTGGCGCGGCCGCGCGCAGCCGATCAAGCAGGAGAAGACGGACCGGCGCACCTTTGCGATGGTGGTGGACGACTCGATCACCGTCCGCCGCGTCACGCAGCGCCTGCTCGAGCGCAACGGCATGCGCGTGCTCACGGCGCGCGACGGTCTCGACGCGGTGGGGCTGCTGCAGGAGAACGTGCCGGACATCATCCTGCTCGATATCGAAATGCCGCGCATGGACGGCTACGAAGTGGCCGCGCACGTGCGCAACGATCCGCGCCTCGCGGAGGTGCCGATCATCATGATTACCTCGCGCGTCGGCGAGAAGCACCGCGCGCGCGCCATCGAGCTCGGCGTGAACGACTATCTCGGCAAGCCGTATCAGGAGGCGCAGTTGCTCGACGCCATTGCGCCGCTCGTCGAGAAGCATCGCTCGCGGCAGAGCGCGCGGCGTCTGGCGGAAGGCTAAACGGAAGCGGACATGGCCGAGCGCGTCACCGAGATCTACAGCCTCCTCATCCCCATCGTCGACGGCAGGCTCATCATTCCGCGGGCGTGCGTCGCCGAGGTGATCGGGTTCGTCACGCCGTCGGAGATGACGGGGGCGCCGCCCTGGTACGTCGGCATCGTGCCGTGGAACGGACGGCAGATCCCGCTCGTGTCGTTCGAGGGCGCGTGCGGCAACAACATTCCGCCCGCGTCGGGACGCACGCGCATCGTCGTGTTTCCGTGTCAGGGATCGCGCGTGGACGCGGGCTACTTCGGCCTCATTTCGCAGGGCTTTCCGCAGCTCGTGCGGGTGAGCTCGGACGTCGTGCGGCCGGACAACTCGCGCTCCTTCCCCGAGCGCGCGCCGATCATCTGTCAGGTGCGCATGGTGAACGAGGCGCCGCTCGTGCCCGATCTCGATCGCCTCGAAGAGATGATCGCCGACGAGACGCGGATCAGCAGCTAACGACGCGCGGAGCGCGTCGCCCTGCGCGGGACCGGCCGCTCGCGCCTAGTTTCCTTACTTGGACTGACCGTAGATCGAGGCGATGCCGGCGGGCACCGCCGGTTGCTCCGCCGTCGCCGCGTGCGAGCGCTTCGACGGGGGCACGTTGAAGCGGATCGGCACCGTGTACTCGTCTTCGTTCTTGGCGAAGGGCACGCCGTTCACAGCGGCGGAGCTGCCGGCGCACAGTGCAATTTTCGGCAGCTTCGGCAAGTTCACGTCCTCGCTCGCGATATCGACTTCGACGTGCTTGACGGGCACGCCGAGCGCGCCGGCCATGTGCGTGACGAGCGCTTCGATTTCGCCCGCGAAGTCGCCCCGCAGGGAGGCGTCGCGCTTCAGGTAGTACGTCGTCAGGTAGCGCGCGAGCGGCGTGGACTTCTTGATCTCCTCGTTCACGAGCTGCTGCTCGTTCGCGAACGTGAACAGCGAGGTCGTGGAGAGGTAATCGAGAAAGTCGCTGGGCACCGCCGGCTCGTCCGCATGAATCGGGCGCGCGTGGACTCGCAGCGTATCGCCGGCGCGCTCGATGGTGGCATCCGACAGCTCGAGCTCATAGGAGAGCTTCGCCGGCCACGCGATGAAGATTTCCGGGTCCTTGCCGACCACCTCCGGACAGGCGCGATACCACACCGCCACCTGGCGCTCGTGCTCGATCACCGCGTGCGTTCGCATCTGCGTGATCATCACGTTGATCGGGTCGACGGGCGCTTCCGGCTTGGGCTGGTAGTACCAGCGCGCGGCGAGGGCGCCCAGCACGAGCGCGAGCACGGCGATGACGACGTATCTCATCCGTGTCCCTTCGTTACAGGTCGCCGAAATCGTGCTGGAGCGCGGCGAGCGCCGCTATGGCGGCCGTCTCAGTGCGCAGAATGCGCGGGCCGAGTTGTACGGGAATGAAGCCCGCTTTGACGGCGGCATCCTGCTCGGCGTCGGCGAGGCCGCCCTCCGGGCCGATCAGCAGCGCGACGCGGGCCGGGCGCGGCAAGTCACGCACGCGCAGCGAGGCCTGCGGCGAGAGGAGGAGTCGCGTGACGTCGGCCGGCAGTCGCGCTTTCCCGGCGCCATCCGGCCCAGCACCTCCCGTGAGCGCACGATCGCCGGTCTGCGCCTTCGGGCTACGGTCAGCGGGCCTGCGCTCGTGATCCGCAGCCGCCGCGCCGGTGCCGGCGTCAGCGCGAGGGTGAGCGGAGACCCCGTGCCGCTGCTGTGCGAGTAGCGGGGGCGCTGTAATGGCGCTACTGAGGGCTTCGTGAAAGGGCATGGGCGCAGTCACTTCGGGCACTCGATTGCGCCCGCACTGCTCGCACGCGGCGATCACGACCCCGCGCCAGTGCTGCAGCTTCTTCTCGCCGTGGCGGTCGTCCAGCTTCACGACGCTTCGCTCCGTGAGCACGGGCACGATGCGACGGACGCCGAGTTCCGTCGCCTTCTGCATCACCCAGTCCATGCGCTCGCCGCGCGAGATGCCCTGCACGAGCGTCAGATCGAGCGCCGATTCGAGTTCCACGTCGCGGTGTTCCTGCACCTGCGCCAGCACGGCTTCTTTGCGGAACGCCGCGATGCGCGCACCGTATTCGCCACCGCGTCCGTCGAACAGCGTGAGCGCGTCACCCTCGCGCAAACGCAGCACGCGCGCGATGTGATTCGCCGCCGATCCGCCGATCACGCACGTCGTGCCGGCTGCGAGCGGCTCCTCGACGTAAACGCGCGTCAATCGCACGTTGCGAGCTCGATGCCTTCGCGGGCAACTGTGACCATGAGGTCGATCTCTTCCGGCGTGATCACATACGGCGGCATGAAATACACCACGTTGCCGATCGGCCGGAGCAGCACGCCGCGTGACAGCGCATGGCGATAGACGCGCAGCCCGCGCCGCTCCTGCCAGGCGTACGGCTCACGCGTGACGCGATCGCGCACGATCTCGATCGCCGCGATCATGCCGGTCTGCCGCACTTCCGCGACGTGCGGGTGATCGCTCAGCTCGCGTGCGCGCGCCCCGAGATGCGCGGCGAGGGCTCGATTGCGCTCGATCACCTGATCCGTGCGAAAGATGTCGAGTGTCGCGAGCGCGGCGGTGCACGCGAGCGGATTGCCGGTGAAGCTGTGCGAGTGGAGAAACGCGTTCAGCTTCACGTACTCGTCGTAGAACGCGGCATACACCGGCTCGGTCGTGAGCACCGTCGAGAGCGGCAGGTAACCGCCGGTCAGGCCTTTCGACAAGCACATGAAATCCGGGCGAATGCCCGCTTGCTCGCACGCGAACATCGTCCCGGTGCGCCCGAAGCCGACCGCGATCTCGTCCGCGATCAGGTGTACGCCGTGCCGATCGCAAGCTGCGCGCAGAAGCTGCAGATAGGCGGGATCGTACATGCGCATGTTCCCTGCGCATTGCACGAGCGGCTCGAGGATCACCGCCGCCGTCTCGTCGGCGTGCCGTGCGAGCGCTTCGGCCATGTGCGCGAACTGCCGGGTGGAGTAGTCGGCCCACGACTCGCCGCGCTCGCGTCCATAGCAATCCGGCGAGGGCACGGTGATCACATCCATCAGCAGGGGCTTGTACGTCGACTTGTAGAGCTCGACGTCACCGACAGCCAACGCACCGAGCGTTTCGCCATGGTAGCTGTTGGTCAGCGTGATGAAGCGACGCTTCGCCGGGCGGCCGGCGTTGCGCCAGTAGTGGAAGCTCATCTTCAACGCCACTTCGATCGCGGATGAGCCGTTGTCCGCATAGAAGCAGCGCGTGAGACCGCGAGGTGCGATGGCAGTGAGGGCCTCGCTGAGCGCGATCACGGGCTCGTGCGTGAAGCCTGCGAGGATGACGTGCTCGAGCTGTTCGAGCTGCGCGGCCACCGCTTTGTTGATGCGCGGGTTGGCGTGGCCGAACAGATTGGTCCACCACGAGCTGATCGCATCGATGTAGCGCCGGCCCGCGAAATCCTCGAGCCACACGCCGGAGCCGCGCCGGATCGGAATCATCGGCACCGACTCGTGATCCTTCATCTGCGTGCAGGGATGCCACACGTGTGCGAGATCACGGGCGACGTAGCGGGCGTTGGCGGAATCCATCGAACTCGTCTCGGCTTGATCTCGCGTCATTGTGGCATGATCCGCCGCCATGCCCGCACTCCCCTCAGCCGCCATCGACGCCGTCACGGGGCTCGTGCTGGGCGCGCGCCAGGTGCTCTCGCCGCATTTCGACGCGCGGCCGGCGGGGACCCTCATCGACCTGATCGTGATTCACGGCATCAGCTTGCCGCCGGGAGAATTCGGTGGGCCGTGGATTGATCGCCTGTTCACCGGTCATCTGCCGCCCGAGGCGCATCCTTTTTTCGCGACCATCGTCGGGGCGCGCGTCTCCGCGCATGCGCTGGTTCGCCGCGACGGGGAGATCGTGCAGTACGTGCCGTTTACACAGCGCGCCTGGCATGCCGGGAAATCGGAGTACTGCGGTCGAGCGGCGTGCAACGATTTCTCTGTCGGGATCGAGCTCGAGGGCACGGACGAGACGCCGTACGAGGCCGCGCAGTACGAGTCGCTGGCGGCGCTGATCAAGGCACTGCTCGCGGCCTATCCGTCGTTGAGTCGCGAGCGAATCGTCGGGCATAGCGACATCGCACCGGGCCGCAAGACCGACCCCGGCCCGTCATTCGACTGGGCGCGCCTGCGCGGCAGCCTCTAGCGGACGCCCCTACGAAAGCGGCGCAGCCCGCCCTGCCGCAAGACCGACCCCGGCTCGTGATTCGGCTGGGCGCGCCTGCGCCGCAGTCTTTAGCGAGAGCCCTGCGAGAACGGCGCAGTCCCGCCGCAAGACGACGCCGGCCCGTCATTCGACCTTGGGCGCGCCTGCGCGGCAGTCTCTAGCGAGAGCCCTGCGAGAACGGCGGGCGGGCCCGCCTGCCGCAAACCCGGCTACTTCTTCCCGCGGTCGTGCCGCCAAAGCACCTCCGACCCCCGCTCGTGCCGCGCCAGCACGCGCGCGAGCACAAACAGCAGATCGGACAGGCGATTCAGATACTGCGTGACTTCCGGCGCGACGGTCTCGCTCGCAGCGAGCGTCCATACGCGACGCTCGGCACGCCGTGCGATGGCGCGCGCCAAATGACACGCTGCCGCCGCCGGTCCGCCGCCCGGCAAGATGAATTCCTTGAGCGGCGGCAACGCATCGTTGAACGAATCGAGCGCCTGCTCGAGCCGCGTGACATGCGCCGCTTGAATCATCCGATGTCCGGGAATGCAAAGCTCGCCGCCGAGATCGAACAGCTCGTGCTGAACTTCAGTGAGACACGCGACGACGTTCTCCGGCAGCCCCGGCACGGCGAGCAGCACGCCGATGGCGCTGTTCAGCTCGTCAGTCGTGCCGTACGCCTCGACGCGCGCCGCATCCTTGCGCACGCGAGTGCCGTCGCCCAGGCCCGTCGTCCCGTCGTCGCCCGTGCGCGTGTAGATCTTGCTGAGTCGGTTGCCCATTCACGGTAGATTCGCACGCCCCGGAACAGGAATGCCAGCGTGACCTCGAAAGAACTGCAGGCGGCGCTCGACGCCGCGGAAGCCGCGGCGGTCGTCATCCGCTCGATGTATCAGCGCAATCTCGCCATCCACACGAAGGCGGACGCCACGCCGGTGACTGAGGCGGACGTGCAGGCGGAGCAAGCCATCCGCAGCATCCTGACCGAGCGCTTCCCGAGCTACGGCTTCTACGGCGAGGAGACGGGCCAGGAGTCGATGGACGCGGAGAGTGTGTGGCTCGTCGACCCGATCGACGGTACGAAGTCGTTCGTGCGCGAGTGCCCGTTCTTTTCGACGCAGATCGCGCTCATGCGCGGCGGCCGCTTCGTGCTCGGCGTGTCGAGCGCGCCGGCCTACGGCGAGGTCGCGTGGGCGGAGGAGGGGCGCGGCGCGCACATGAACGGCCGGCCGATTCACGTCAGCAAGGTGGCGGATCTCGCGGGCGCGATCGTCTCGTCGGGCAACTTGAAGACGCTGGCGCGCTCGCCCGCGTGGGGGCGCTACGGGGAGCTGATCGGGCGCGTCAATCGCATTCGCGGCTACGGCGACTTCGTGCATTACCACCTGCTCGCGCGCGGCTCGCTGGATGTCGTCATCGAGTCCGATGTCGGAATTCTCGATATCGCCGCGCTCACCGTGATCGTGCGAGAGGCGGGCGGCACCTTCACCGACCTGCAGGGCAACGAGGTGACGCTGAAGACGACCAGCGTGCTGGCGACCAACGGCGCGCTGCACGCCACCGTGCGCGACGCGCTGCGCTTCTGACTCAGGCGGTGACGAACACCCGCCGCTCAGGCGTATCGATTTCGATGATGGGCGTGAGATAGAGCTCGCTCAGCGCGGCGCCCGTCAGCACCTCGCGCGTGGCTCCCGCGCGCCAGCGGCCGTCGCCGAACAGCAGGATCACGCGATCCGCGAAACGCGCGGCGAGCGTTGGATCGTGCAGCGTGGCGACAACCGCGCGGCCCGCGTCGGCTTGCTCGCGAAACAGCCGCAGCACGGCGATCTGGTGATGCGGGTCGAGGTGGTTCGTCGGCTCGTCCAGCAGGTACATCTGCGGCGCTTGCGCGAGCAGCGATGCGATGGCGACCCGCCGGCGCTCTCCGCCGGAGAGCTTGTCCGTCGGACGCTCCGCGAGAGCCTCCATCGCGACGCGCGCGAGGGCCTCGCGCGCGAGCCGCTCGTCGTCGGCGGTTTCCCATTGCCACGCCGGCAGGTGCGGATGCCGGCCGATCAGCACGGCTTCGAGCGCCGTCGACGTGAACGATTCTTCGAGATCCTGCAGCAGCACCCCAAGCCGCTGGGCGATGGTGCGCCGGCGCAGATTCTCGAGCGGCGTGCCATCCAGACGCACGATGCCCTGCTGCGGGCGGCGCAAGCCGGCGAGCGCGTGCAAGGTGAGCGTCTTGCCGCTGCCATTGCGGCCGAGGATGGCCGTGACCTCGCCGGCGCGAAATTCGAGCGACATCTCGGAGACGAGCTGCCGCTCGCCGGCACGGATGCCGAGCGAGCGCGCCGACAGGATCACGGCACCGCGTGGGGCTGGCTCGTTCACGACTTGATCCAGCCGATTTCCCTGGCGGTCGCACGGCCGACCGCCTCGCCGCGCAGGTCATCGGGCATCTCCTGCGTCGTGCCGGACAGCGGGCGCTTGCCGGCCATGATCTCGGCCTTGGGCTGTGGAAACCGCGGCTCGCGCTCCGGCTCGGCGTATCCATCCGGATACAGGGGCGCGCCGCTCGCAACATCGTATTTATCGGTTGCGCCGAGCGTATGCATCGTCTCGTGCGCGATCACGATGTTGTTCTGCCCGCGCATGCCGCGATCCGCGTACGCGTACACGACCCCGACCAAGCCTTTCTGCAGACCGAGGGAATGCGGCACACGGTCGGTCGTCGCCGGATCGTGAAAAAGCACGAACACGCGAATGTGCGAAGGCGCTCGCCCCGGCACATCGGCCGCGCGCCGCGCGTAGAGCCGCATCTGCAGGCTCCACAAGATGGCGCCCAGCGCACCCGACCCGGGCTTCAGCAGCGGGGGCTTCTCCGCGGGCGGCGGGTACAGCTCGATCCGCACGGGCCGCTCGACAGCGACGCCGTACCGATGCGCTTCGTTCATGAAAAACGTTTCGATCGCCGCGAAGTCCGCGCTCGTGAGGTTGCGGACGTACGCTTCGGAGGCGGCGCTGCCATCGCCATTCATCGGGAAGATGCCGACCCAGAGCGGCGCCTTCCAACTCGTCGTCTGCGCCTTGTCGATCCACGTCATGCCGGCCACGATCACGAGCAGCACCAGCAACACCGCGATCCGCGCGACTTTCCACACGCTGCGCGCTGCCTTCTGCTTACGGCTGCAGCCGTGTGGCGGTCCACGGCCCGGTATCGAACTGCCCATCGGCGCGAGCGCCCAACGTCCGGGTCCAGCGCGCACGATCGTGAATGCGCGCATCACCCTCCACCCACAGCTCGACCGCATCCGCCCACAGGCGGAAGCCGCCCCAGTGCGGCGGGCGCGGCACGTGCGCATCCTTGTCTGAGCTCCGGTCACTGACACCGAGACGTCGCGCGGCGGCCGCGACCGCCTCGAGCAGTTGCGCGCGCGAAGCAATGGGCTCGCTCTGCCGGCTCGCCCACGCGCCAACGCGGCTCGCGAGCGCACGAGAGGCGAAGTACGCATCGCTGTCCGCCTCCGGCGCCTTCACCACAGCGCCCTCGATGCGGACTTGCCGATGCATGTGGTCCCAATGCATGACCACCGCGGCGCGGCTGTTGGCGGCAAGCTCGCGTCCCTTGCGGGATTCGTAGTTCGTGTAGAACGTGATGAAGCCGGGCACCGGCTGGATGTCTTTGCAGAGCACGACACGCGCCGAGGGGCGCCCGTCGCTGCTCACGGTGGCCAGCACCATGGCGTTCGGATTGGGCTGATGGCGCGCGTTCCAGGCCTCGGTCAGCCAGGCCTGTGCGATCGTGAGCGGCTCGGCCGGCAGCGGCTCCGGCAGCACTTCGGTGTGTTCGGGCATGCCGGCAATGGTAGAGGCTTCAGCTGCGCATGGGCAGGAGACTTGCGGCGGTGGGCCCGGGCCCGTAGAAAGGCAGCCCCTCATTCAAACCTGAGCCTGCGCCATGACGAGCGACGCCGTGACCCTCGACGACCTGCGCCGCCGGATCAACGAAATCGACGACCGGCTGATCGAGCTGGCCGCCGAACGCAAGCGCCTGAGCGAAGAAGTCGCGCGCGTGAAGCGCAGCACGGGCCGCGCAACCCGCGACTACGAGCGCGAGCGCGAAGTGATCCTCGCTGGCCGCAACAAGGCGCAGGCGCTCGGCGTCTCGCCGGACGTGGCGGAGGAGCTGCTGCGCATCCTCATCCGCTCGTCGCTGACCACGCAGGAGCAGGCGAGCGTCGTCGCGCAGGGCGCGGGCTCGGGCCGGCGCGCGCTGATCATCGGCGGTGGGGGCAAGATGGGGCGCTGGTTCGCCGA
>DASZSS010000069.1:0-20055 GCA_035548535.1 Steroidobacteraceae bacterium | reverse complement strand
GTCTCCTCGAGCGCGCACACCGCGACGCGGTAGGCGGCCTGCTGTTCGGGCGAGGCGAAGTCGGACGCCAGTCGTGGATACGCTCGCAGCAAGCGAGCAAGCGCCCGATGCAGGCGATCGGCGCGGGCTGCCGCCAGCTCGGCGCGCGCCTGCATCTCTGCCCACGTCGGCGCGTCTTCGTCGCAGCCGTGCATCTCAGCTGCCGCCGTTGTCGCGAGCGTCATCGTCGTCGGCACCGGCGCGCTTGATCACGACTCGGTCCTTGCGCTTGAGCCGAACGACCCAGCTGCGACCCTCGCTGTCGGTGTAGCGGTACTTCGAGACGCTGGCGTTCTGCATCGCGAACACCAGCGCTTCGCCGCGGGTCGCCTTGACCTCCTGAGCAGCTTTGACGGCGGCCTCGGCTTCGCGCAAGCGGTCTGCCGCTTCCTCGAGCTCGGGCGACGTGTCCGGTTCGGTGCCGGGAATGAACGTTTGCTTGCCGCGGAAGGCGGCTGCCAAGTCGTCGCTCACGGCGTCACCTCGTCGACTGCGGCAAGCGTCGAACGAAGGCAGACGATGTCACCGGGCTTGAAAGCGAAACGGGCGTCGAAGAATTCCTGATCGGTCATGCGTTGCTCCTGAGGGCATCGAACAGCCCTGGTTGTTCGCGGCGTGGGCGGGCTTCGTCGCCGCGGAGGCGGCGGCAGGCGATCTCGAAATAGCCAGGATCGAGCTCGAAGCCGAGAAAGCGACGGCCGAGCTGAAGACACGCGACGCCCGTCGTGCCGCTGCCGGCGAACGCATCGAGCACGAGATCGCCAGGCTCGGTGAAGTCGGCGATCAGCTCGCGCATCAGCGCGAGCGGCTTGGTCGTCGGATGCGGCGCCTCGGCCGTCCCGCGATACTCGCGGCACATGCGGTACTCGACGGCCTTGCCGCCAACCGGGCACGTCGAGCCGGCCCGGACGGCGAGCACGATCGCCTCGTAGCTCTGGCCCGGCCAGCGGCCGTGGAGCGACGGCATGGCGTCGGGCTTGACCCACGGGATCGATCGCCGATACGGCAAACCACCATCGTCGAGCGCGTCTCGCCAGAGCAGCACCGCCTCCGCCTGGCAGAACACGACGGCGCGGTGGCGCGACACGCGGCCGATCTCGGCGCAGATGCCGTCGCGCAGCTCGACGGTCATCGGCGCGAAGTCGAGCGGCGTCTCGGCGACCCCGACGCTCGACGTGCGCTTGTAGCGGCGAGCAGCAGCAGCAGACATCTTTTGCCGGCGCTGGAGCGTGTGGGCTTCGGCCTCGTACGGCGGATCGGTAATCACGACGTCGACGGACCGATCGGCAAGTGAACGCAGGCCGGCAAGCGAGTCACCCAAGTGCATCTCCCATCCCGGGCCTTGCTCCAGACGGCGTGTGCTCGCGTATGCAGGCTTCATGACTGCCCCCCATTCCAGCGGCGGCCGACCTGTTTGCGTTGGCGTGCGGTCACGCCGCACCGTCCGTGCTCGATGTCTGTCGTGAGGTGAGGGCTGGTGCAATCACAGGGACCCCTTTCGACGCGGTTTGTGCTCGGCGAGTGCCGCCAGCAGGCCGTCGACGTCGGGATGGCCCTGGCGCCGCAGCAGCGCGATCAGCGCCGTTTCGCCGTGCGGCTTCTCGGACGCCTTCAGCTGCGCGATCGTTTTGGCCATCTGCTCGCGACGCTCGGCCTGCCGGTTCGCGCGGATGTCGACACGTAGCGCCTCGTGCTGCGCGCAGAACGCGGCCGGCGCAATCGGCGCTTCGCCGCGGCGCGCGAGCTCTGCGTTGCACGTCTCGAGCGCAAACACGGCGTCCTCGGTGACGTCGCATTGCTCGGTGCAGCCTTCGGCGAGACAGCGCCACTGCGCGACGATGGCGCCGCCGATCGGCCGGACCGGCTGTCGCGTGCGCGTCGTGTCGCGTATCGACGCGCGTTGTTTCGCGGCATCCGCCGCGACTTCTGGATCGTCGCCGACCCAGTCGTGATCCTGCGTCCAGTCGTACTCGTCGCTCATGCGGCACCTCGCTTGATCTCGTCGGCGTAGACGCTGCGCGCCGGGTCGAGGTACTTCGACAGCGACGGTCCGAACAGCGTGTGCGGGTTCAAGTGGCCGAGCATTTTTTCTTCGTGCGCCCAGTTCAGGTCTTCGGCGCAGTACGCGATCACCGCGCGCAGCTCGAGCTCGGTGATCCCCGAACGCAGCCGCTCGCGCACCAGCTCGAAGTGCTCGGCGCTCGTGTACGTCACGCCGTTGGACTGCGTCAGCCGATTCAGGACGCGCGAGACGCGGGCCTCGAGCGAAGCAGCGGCCCCGGCATCTACCCGTTCTCGAAACTCGGGGAGCGCGGGGGACTCTTCGGCCGGCGAAGCACTGCTTGCTTCGCCGGTAGCAGAAGCACTAGCCCTATCCGGAGGATCAGCAGAAGCAGAAGCAGAAGCAGA
Organism: Steroidobacteraceae bacterium; assembly: GCA_035548535.1. Taxonomy (GTDB): domain Bacteria; phylum Pseudomonadota; class Gammaproteobacteria; order Steroidobacterales; family Steroidobacteraceae; genus JADGHX01. The sequence continues at coordinate 17,607 of DASZSS010000069.1, read as the reverse complement.
AGGGTTGGCGGACGGCGAACCAGTGCTTGAAGCACCACGCGAAGCACTGCTTGAAGCAGTGCTTGAAGCAGTGCTTGAACGTTTTGTTTTTTGATTTCGCCGATTTTCAGAACTACGTGTCCCTCCAGCTCGTCCCGACTCCTCTTTCTTCAAGAGGTAGGCGATGCGATCCGCTGCGCCACTGACGTAGATTCGATCTCGCCACTCGTGATCTTTCCACGGCAGTTGCACCACCGATCCGTCGTTCTTGATCCATGTGTAGTGGCTGTCGCGCTTGGTGGCCGGGCGTCCAAGCCCGCACTGGATGAGCGCAGCGGCGAACCCGCCGGGGTGCTTCACGGGCGCGACGGCGTCCCGGTTGGCCGCGCGATCGATGTCGCGCGCGCGTAGATTCGGAGTGACCCGGTCGTAGCAGAGCGGCCAGACGTCGAGCTGGAGGCAGCCGGCCGTCTCGCGGCGCGACCATCCGCAGAGCTCGGCGAGATCCTCGAGCCGCGGATCGCGCGCGAGCGAGTCGTCGATGGACAGGCGGGCCATGGCTACGTCTCCTCCGCGCACGGAATGCACAGCGAGCCCTTGCGGGTCTTCGACCCGAGCAGGGTGAAGTGAATCAGCAGGCGGCCGACCGCATGACAGCGATCGCATTCGGGGCCGGCGTTCTCGAAGCGCGGCAGCTGCTGCTGCGCCTTGAGCTGCTCGGCGGTGTAGATGTGCGGGTGCGCTTCGATCCAGCCGGCCATGTCGAGCGCGCGCTCGGGCGGCCAGCGATCGGACTTCGGATACGCGGTCGCGCCACCGCTGGGCAGCGGGGTGGCCACATCCGGGGACTGAGGCTTGGGCGGCGGCGGTCGTCGGTGCGGGGTCAGCGGACGTCGCTCGACGCGAATCCCGCGACTCTCGAGCAACGACCACGGCACTACGAGAAATACCGCCTGACCGCTCTCGTCGAAATTCATCTTGGTATAGCAACGACCTCGCGGCGCCGGCTTCTGCGGTTCGACATGCGGAAAGCATCCGTCCACGTATGTCAGCCGTTCGTCTTCTGCGAACTCGAACAAGTCGGCAACCCTCACGACAGCGAGCGCGTGAAGAGCAGACCAATCCAGCGACACGTAGGCCTGAACAGCGAGATAGGGCGTCAGCAACTCGCCCCGCGATCGAATCGCCGCAAGCCTCTTCTTGTACTCAGTATCGAATCCGGCGGCGCTCTGACGTTCGTATCGAATCGTAAACGTGTCCCACGAGCGTTCGGATTTCTGGACGCGCGACGCGATCCCACGAACACCCTTGCCGTCGAGAATCTGATAGGCGTCGATGCCGGCGAGCATGTCGAGGTTGCGATCGGTCTCGTGCGCGCTGTTTTCGACGTAGCGCACCGAGCCGCCGCCACATAGATCGCGGATCTCTGGCCACACGATGTCGGCAAACGCTTTCGCGCTCTTCTCTTGATCCTGTCGAAACGAGCGCGCCATTACGCAGCCTCCACGAGACAGCCGCGCTGCTCGGCGATCTTGAGGTTGTCAGCGGAGATGTCACAGCCGCGCGCACGACGGCCGAGACGCGCCGCGGCGAGCAAGAACGTCCCAGTGCATGCGAACGGGTCGACGACGAGATCGCCAGGGCGCGTGCTGTGCCGCACGAGTCGTTCGGCGAGCTCGTCTGGCTTCTGCCAGGCGTGATAACGGTCGCCGAGTCGGCCGTCCGGTGCATTGATGTCCTGGACCGAGAACTGCTCGATCATCACGGGGCAGTCGAGCGGTGGCGCGTCGATGCCGCGCACGTAGATGATCGCCTGCCAGTTGAGCTTGTAGTCGTGTGACGGCGACGGACCGAGCGTGTTGCGGTACGTCCACGAAAGCACCTGCGACCGATCGAGGACGTCGAAGGTTTGGAGCGCCTCGAGATACGCGAGCAGCTCGCGAGGGTATGCACCGATACAGGCGTACAGGCGCCCGGTCGGCTTGAGCTTCTGAAGTGCTGTGCCGATCCACAGCGAAAACGTTTCGATGTCATCGACATCGGTGGAATACGGCGGATCGGTGATGATCGCGTCGATGGACGAAGCCTCGAATGTACGGAGCCATGCGAACGCGTCGGCGCGTTCGAGAACTGCGCGCTCGGGCGCCGCCTTTGCGGCCTGCTCCTTGGCGGTGCGTGTGGCGGCCTGCTTCTTGAGCTTGGCGGCCTGGGTAATCGTGTTTGCAGTGACACGCTCGCTGTTCTTGCGAGCTGCCTCGACCAGCTCGTCGAACTTCTTGTCTGGGATATCGGCGAGCTTTCGCCACTGCGAGAGATCGCGCTTGTCGATCCCGCGATCCTCGAGTGTTGGCGGTACGTTTAGCTCGGTCGCATTCTTGGACCGAGCTTTCGCAGCGTCGCCGCCGGTTTGCTTGGGCAACCGATCGGCGATCTGCGCGGCACGCCGTTGAGCGCGCAGCTGAATCTCGAGTGCGTCGTTCTGGCTTTCGAGCGATGCGTCGATTGTCCGCAGGTACATCGCGACGGCCTTCGCCTTGTCAGCGACGTCGCGTACCTCGTCGACGTTCTTCGATTGCGCGAGAAACTGCCGGGCCTTCTCGACGGTGAGAAGCGGTCCAGAGGGCGCGGCGTGAACCAGAGCGCCGTGCTTCTTCTCCGCGTGCAGCTTTGTGCCGACGCGCCGATCCGTTTCGGTGTAGATCTTCGAGCCCATTAGCGAGCACCTTCGGGCCGAGCGATCGGCCGGTTAAGTTTTCGGGGACGCCACTGCACGCGAGAGGCGGCGGTTCTCCAGAGCGACGCGATGTCGGTGCGCGAATTCGTTAGGTGGCGCAGCGGGCGCGCGCTGAGCAGGGGACCGAACTGGACGAAGAGATCGCCGCGCGAGATGACCGGGGTCCACCGTGGTCCGATCCGCGTCCACTCCGTCCCGTCCCACCACTCGCAGGCAAAGGGGTCGAGGCCGAGGACAGCGGCGCCAAGCCCGTGCTGGGCGGCGACGGGCGCCACCTGATCGCGGGCAGCGACGAGCGGGCCGTCATCTCTCAGGTGCCACGTGAACGGGCGGATCTCGCAGAGCAGCCGATCACCGAGCAGTAGATCGGGGATGTAACCGGCGGAAGGGAGAGCCGGTTCATAGGTCCACTCCAGCCCGATCAGATCGGCGAAGGCGAGCCACGTCGCCTCGAGCAGGGAGCGTGTCCGCGTTCCCCGGTACGTCGTCGGAATGCCGCGCCGGTTCACTGGTGCCTCCGCATCACGAAGCACGGGCCAACAAAGGGAATACCGGCCGTTGTCTCCACGGCGTACCGCTGCTCCTTGAAGCTATCGGCGACGACCCGCAGCACCCGAATAACGGCCATCTCCTCGCGGGCTGCGTCGGCGGGGTAGGCGATCACTGTGTCCCGGGGGTTCAGTACGAGCGCGAGATCGCGCCGATGATGGCGCCGCGTCTCCGCGCCCTCGGCATCGGTCTCGACGATCCAGGCACCAGAGCGCACGAGGAGGCGGTCCGCGCCCAGCTCGCCGGCGAACGTGCGGCGGCTGCGCCGTTTCGGGGCCCTCACGATCTGCATGCTGTGCATCAGCGGGATGTCGTCGCGGGCCGGCACTAGGGCGCCTCTGTCTGATCGAACAGCGCGTCGACGTCGTGCGCGCGTAGCTCGGCCAGCGCGACGTTCAGCCGGTGCTGGGCGAGCAGCGCGCGCAGCAGGAGCACGGCGCGGAGCGTCGCGTCGTTGTGCCCCCGCCGGTACTGCACGTCGGGGCACGCGTCGTGGTGGCACTGCCGCGCGTAGGTCTCCGTCGACAGCTGGTCCGCGGCCCGCTCGACGGCGGTCGCCAGCGAAGACACGATGGGCTTGCTTGCCGGTGTTTCTCTCATGGCTAGCTCCGCCCCGTGGCAGCGGCAATCGCCGCCTCGGTGTCGCGACCGACCCAACCGGCGGCAGTGGCCCAGTAGCAGCCGCGCAGCTCGGCGATCTCCGACGTCGACCGGCGTCCGCAGATGATGCGGGCCGCGATCGACGGCTCGCGCACGACGAGCACGCGCGTTGTCGACAGCGGGGTGACCGTGATCGTCACAGGTAGTGCTCCGTGCCGGGACGCGCGGGCGCGAATTCGGTGGCGGTGTCGGGCGCGAGGCGTCGCGCGAGCTCGGCGCGCCCACGGTCGGTCAGTCGCACGTCGTATGTGTGGACGCCGAGCCGGCCGGCGATCGTGTACGCGGCGCGCTTCTCGACGAGGCCGGCGCGGACGAGCCGGATCAGCGCCGCAGAGAACGCATTGCGCTCCGGGTGCTGTCGCAGCCCGTTCGGCGGCAGATCGAGAACGAGGTCGCGGAAGTCGTCGACCTGGATCCAGCCAGTGCGACGCAGCCCGCGCAGGATGCGCGTCGGCATCTCCGAGAGGCGGACGTCGATCGGCGTGTAGCGGGCGCTCACAGCGACTCCGCCTCTCGGATCATCGCTTCGGCGCGCTTGTGCGAATGCTCGCCGCGAATGACCCGCTGGTAGTCTGCGATGCGCTCGTCGGCGGTCTTCTTCGGCTTCGCCTTGCGCGCCATCAGATCGGCGACTTCGGGGCTACGCGTGGCGAACCAGAACAACCATTCGGCGCGGAAGTAGTTCCGCTCCGAGTCGTTCAGCGTCGCCTTCAGGATCGCGCCGGTAACGCCGCGACCGCGTTCCGGATCGCCCCACTGTTCGTCGAGACGAGCAGCGCATGCGTCGTAGCCGCGACCGCCGTTCTCGGCGTCGATATACGAGAGCGCGAAGATCTTGATCGCGGCGTACAGCTCGGCGCGCCAGAGACGGGCGGCTGTCGTCTCGATCTCGCGTTCCTTCGCGGATTCCAGGCCGCCAATCTCGACCTGACGCGCTGCAACAGCGGCACTCATCGAGTCAAGCCCTTTCGCTGCGTTCCGTTGCATTCCGCGGCGTCATGCGCGCGAACGCAGACGCGAAGAGATCTCGGGGTTACCGTCGAGACATGCGAACGATTCTGATCACGGTGGCGTTGGCGGGGTGCCCGAGCGGCACGTATCACTCCGAGGGCTCGCGTCCTCCGGGTTGGTGCCCGACGTACCAAGACGGCGTCACGTGGGTGCGCAACGCGAACAACGAGTGCGTGGATCCGCGGGAAGGTGATCGACGCACCTATCGCATCGAACCACCCAAGCGCGACCACATTGTCACGGAGGAGCGCGGGATCGACGGCGTTGCCGTTCGCACGGCCCCGGTCGGGGGGGCTGCATGGAATGTGTCGATCGAGAACAACACGGACAACCCCATGTCGGTGTTGTGGGACGAGTCGAGCTTCGTAGTTTCCAGCGGCGAGGCCGCCGGTCGCCTGATCCGCGGCGAGACCCGCAAGCTCGACACCGCCAAATCGCAGCCGCCAGAACCCATCCCGGCGCACGCCAAGCTCGTTCAAACCGTCTTCGCTGAGAAGCTGCTCCCAGTCGAGGAGATCGAGGAGAAGTGGCAGGGGATGGATCTGCGAATGGCGGCAATCGCAGAGGCTCGCGGCATTCGAGCGAAACGAAACGCGTTGCTCGTAGGCGGCAAGCTGAGCCTTACGATCGACGTCGCCGGCACGAAGAAGACGTGGACCGGCGTGGTGGTGTCGAATGCTGCGGCGAGCTCGCCGAGCGGACGGAGCGACTAGATGCGCGCCATGATCTTCTCGCTGCTGACTGCGTGCGGAACCGACGAATCCCCGCGCGACATCGTCGATTGCGATATGGGCGGAAAGTGCGAGCGCGTCTGCGTCGACCGTCTGAGTATGGGGATGGAGACCTGCCAAGTTCACCCGGACGGACGGGCGATTACCGATTGCGCGTCGGCATTCAAATCCGACGGGGTGCTTGGCTGCTGCACGACCGATGCGAGCGGCACGGTGACGCGTTTCTTCGAGTGCGAGCCGTGACATCACGACGCGCGGACCTTTCCCTGCGCGACGTCGGAGCGCGACGGGATCGAAACTCCGGTTTCTGCGGCCTGCTTCGCCGCGCGCATCCACCTCGCGATGTCGGCGTCGAGAGCATTGTCTGCTGCGGTGCCGACGCGGAGATGCCGAGGGTTGACGCAGATCGCTCGATCGCAGGAATGGAGAACGAGCATGCCCGGCGGGATCGGGCCGCGCGCGAAGAGATACGCAATGCGATGGGCGCGAACCTCACCGCCGAATTCGACGGATTGGCCGTATCCGCCGTGCACGGTCGCCGCCTGCCAGTCCCAGCACTCGTGAATGTCACGAATCGCAACGTGCGACCAGAAGCGAGCCCATCGGCCGCCGCGGTCGTCGATACGATCAACGCGATCGCGCATAGCGACGACAAGGTCGTCATAGTGCTGGTCGGCATTGGGCCTCACGCGGCCCCCAGGAGTTCTGCGATCTCGCAGTCGAGAACCTCGGCCAATTGCTTCAGACTCGACAGGTTCGGCTGATGGATGCCGTGGACCCAGTCGTGGACCTGCGAGCGTGGAACATCGAGACGGCGGGCGAGTTCGGCATCTGTAATGCCAATGCGATCGCGTGCCTTGACGATCCGGCCCGCCAGCTCTCGCTTCTCTGCCTTCGTGGCCACGGTGAATCGTTCGCATATTCCGAACGTTTTTTCAAGTCCGACGTTCGGCTTTCACGCACAGATCGGTCGCTACGCTGACTTATGCCGCGCAAGGGCCCCGCGTACCCGATCCTTCCAGGCTGGAGAGAAGCCGTGCTGGCGCGAATCGACGAGATGGGCGTTTCCCAGAATCAACTCGCGCGCGATGCGGGGATCTCGAAGGCGTCACTGTCGGAGGCACTCGCGGTCGGCGCAATCCAAACGACGGTGATGCCACAAATCCACAAGGCGCTCGGATGGAAGGCGCCGCCGACAACGTTTTCGCCCGACCAATTCGAGGCGCTCGCGCTGTACATGGATCTCAATGACTTCGACCGCGGCGAGATGCTCGAGAAGCTCCGACAGAAGGTCGAGCAGAAGAAGCGACCGGGATCTCGTCGATAATCACGAGCGGTTTCGCTCCAATCCGGATCGTGTTCAGTAAGCTGTTCAGTAGTCGTCAGATCTCGGTGCTAGCGTCTCTCTATTGACGGCGTAGCCGAAACCGAGAGGCGATACCGATGGACTTCGCAGAGCGTGACGAGTGGATGCGGTTGATGTTGGAGCTAGCAACGCTCGATCGCGATGCGTATCGCGAGATCCGCGCGGAAGCGTGGGAGCGCGTCGTGGCGAATCACGGACGAAAGTCGCCTGAAGAAATCGAGGCTTGGAAGAAGCGCGCGTCGTGACCTGAGCTGTTCGCATTTTCCGAACGAAAGTTGTTGACGCTGTCAGCACGTTCGGATAAAACGAACACATGCTCGACACCGCGAACCCCGACTCCGCCGACTCCGCCGACCTGATCGCCGCAGCGCAGCACGACGGGGACCCGCTGACCCGCGAGCTGGCCGAGCGGCTGTACCTGCAGGAGCTGGAAAACGAGGCCCTGCGGGCCCAGCTGGCCGCCACCAAGTCGAAGCCGCAGGAGCTGCTCGACGCCCACCGCGACACGGCTCGCGCGCAAGGCGAGGCGCAGCACCTGCGCTACGCGCTGGAAGAGCGCGATGCCACCATCGCTCGCGTCCAGGCCGCCGCCACCCAGGCCGAGGCCCTGGCGCGATCGCTGCGCGCCCAGCTGAAGATCGCGGAAGACCGGCTCGCGGCGCGCCGGGCGGTGGAGGCGGCGGAGGCAGAGGCCGCGTGTGCCGCCGCCGATTCGTTCCGCCACGTCGAGCCGATGTCGGCGCGCAGCATCTATCCGGGTGCGCCGCCCGAGTTCCCCGGCGGCGAGTGGCAGTGGGTGCTCTGCGTCATCGACAAGCTGACGGCGGGCCACGACCCCGACGATGCCGCCTTCTTCGCGGCGGGCCTGGAGGCGGTGTAATGGCGCGCTCGGCCGAATCTCTTGCCGCCGACCAGCGCGCGCTCGCGGATGCGAAGGCGTACCTCGCCGAGCTGAAGGCGGAACGCAAAGACGTCAGCGGGACCGCGCTCCTGATTCTCGACGAGCAGATCCGCGATCAGGCGGACCGGGTCTCGCAGCTACAGACGTGGATCGACGGAGGGAGGATCTGATGGCGACTGCAAAGAAGAGGCAAGCGATCCCGCGCGTGATTGTTCCCGCGCTCGAAGTAGCCCGCGACGCTGTGCGCGAGGGCCAGTCGCCGGCCGTTGTCGTCGAATGCGCCGGCTCAGAGTCGAAGCTCGCGCTCGGCATCGAGTTACTGCGCGCCGCTACTGCGCTGCTCGCTGCCGAAGGCGTCTACCACCTGACGGCGGGCGTCTACAACGGCACGACGATGCTGACGATCGCGGCGGATGAACCGACCGACGTCGATCGGCATCACGCCACGCTGGCCACGCTGGTGACCGAACGCGGCTTCTCGGACCACGCGCCGTTCAACCAGACGAGCGGCGATAGCGCGTATCGCACCTGCACGGTGACGATCGGCGACGCGCAGATCTCGCTCAGCAGTCGGACGCGCCACCGCTGCGCACGCAAGGCCGACGGCCGCCAGTGCACCGGCGAGAACGGCCACGACGGTGACCACACGTTCGAGGGAGGTGCGAAGTGAAATCCGAGCACGCCACTGCCGACGGTGCCCGCTATCAGGTGCGGCCGACGGAGACGTGGATCGATCGGCACGTCCACGACACCGCACGTCCGTCTGCCTTCACCGACGGCCATCTCGACGGCTTTGCCGACGCGACGAACGGCAATCCCAGCGACGCGACTCACCGCTTTCAGACCTGGCACCGCAAGCGACCCGTTTCGGACTTCGCCGACTACGAGCGGGCGTACCAGCGCAGCTACCGAGATGCGGCGGCCTTCATGAAGCGGGTGGCCGCGTGAGGTCCGACAACCGCTGCAGCTGGGGCGGATGCGATCAACCTGCTGACGTCATCCACCGCACGATCTATCCGCGCGGATTCGACGGCGGTAAGCCGTACGAGATCAGGCCGCGGGCGTACTGCGCCGCGTGCGCTGAATTGAATCGGCAGTGGGCCGCCGACATCACCCGCATGTCCAGAGCCGGCGAGTCGCACAACGGCCGGTTGCTGCAGCCCGTCACGGTGATCGAGATTCCGATCCTGCGTCCTGGCGTCGGTGACAACGACGTCGCGATCGAACTGTTCGCGCACTCGCTTGCGCGGATCGCGACGCCGCTCACCGCGGTCGAGCTTGCGTATTTGGAGGCCGCATGACCGTCACCTTCGTCATCGCCGTCGCCCTCTTCGGCGTCCCGTTCGCGATCGGCGTCGGGCAGATCGGACTGCGGCTCGTCGATGCCCTGCACTGGCTCGGCCAGCGCCGCCGGGACCGCATCCGTCGCCGCTCCGTACTGCGGGGCGATCGGGTGGTGCGCTGGTGAGGACGCTCGCCCAGCGCATGAAGCATGCGGCAGCCCAGAAGCGGCGACGCGACCAGCTGCGCGCCGCCGGGCTGTGCATCAACGGACCGCGCACCGGCGGACACCCACCCGTCGTCTCGGGCGGCAAGTGCGAGCCGTGTCGACAGGTCCACAAGCTGACAGCGGATCAGGCGAGGTTCGCATGAGCGAGCTCTACACCGCATCGCGACTGAAGGTCCTGCGCGAGTGTCTGCGCAAGCACCTGTTCAAGTACGTGCTGCGCATTCGCTTGCCCGAGACCGACGTCATGGCGTTCGGCACCGTCGGCCACAAGTCGCTCGAGGCGTACTATGCCGAATGGAAGGCAAGCGGCCCAAGCGACAAGCGGCTGCTCGCAGCCCTCGACGTGATCGCCACGTCCTCTTTGTCTGCCTTCGATCGCGTCAAGCTCGGCTTGCTCGTTCGTGCCTATGACATTCGCTGGGGCGGCGAACCGTGGGACGTGCTCGCGATCGAAGTCGAATTCCGCTACGAGCTCGGCGGCTACCTGATCGGCGGCAAGATCGACGCGATCGTTCGCGACCAGCGCGACGGCCGAATCTGGATCGTCGAGCACAAGACGACGGGGCTCGACGCGTCGTACGGCTCGGCGTATTGGGAGAAGCTCGCGATCGATACCCAGGTCTCCGTCTACATCGACGGCGCGACCGTGCTTGGCTACGAGGTCGCAGGCTGTGTCTACGACGTCCTGAAACGTCCACAACACGAGCAGCTCCGGGCCACGCCGCTCGACAAGCAGAAGTTCACCGACGGCAAAGGGTGCAAGACGTGCGGCGGCAGTGCGAAGGCTGGCGCCGTCGAACAGGGGCGCGGTTACCTGATCGTGAACTTCGGATCGGTGGTGGAGAAACCCGCCTGTGCCGACTGCAAGGGGACGGGCTGGAAGTGTGACGCCGAAGGCAATCCACAAGCCCCGCGACTTCACGCCAACCTGCGTGCCACCGACGAGACGATCGAGCAATTCGAACAGCGCGTGCTTGAGATCGTCGCCGCATCCCCCGACGCCTTCTTGCTGCGCGGTCAGGTTGTCCGCCTCGAGTCCGAGCTTCCGCGGATGCGCGACGATCTGATCGAGCAGATCAAGATCGAGCGTGCTGCTGATCTGATCGGAGCGGCGCCGCGCAACCCCGAGGCGTGCGCTCGCTACGGGAAACTCTGCGAATTCTTCGATGCGTGTGTCGGTCGCGAGTCGATCGACAACCAACTTCGTTACCCCCGCACCGATTCAGCTCATCCCGAGCTGGTCGCGGCGGCTTAGCCCGAAAGAGGGGCTGCATCATGGCAACACCGATCCCGAAACCTGTGCCCTCCGCGGCACCCGCTCCACGCCCGGCCGGCGCGGCACAGCAACCAAAGCCGAGTAGGCTCGCCACCGTCAAGAGGGGGCTGCTCCGCGAGAGCAAGCGCTTCTTCTTCTATGGACCGGAGGGCGTCGGAAAGTCGTCGTTGGCCAAGGATGCCAACGCGATCTTCTTCGACACCGATCGGGGAAGCGGTCACCTCGACGTGCCGCGCTACCCGTTCCGCGATGGCGACGATGGGCATATTGCGGAGAACCTCGACGAGATCTACGCGGCGATCGACGATCTCATGACGGCACCGCATTCGTACGGCGCGCTCGCGATCGATACCAGCGACGCGCTCGAGGCGATGATCTGGACGGCGATCTGCAAGCGCGCTGGCGTCACGAAGAAGGGCGACGTCATCGAAAACGTCGAGGACTTCGGATTCGGCAAGGGCTACAACGTGGCGTGCGACGAGTGGCGCAAGCTGCTCCACCGCCTCGACGCGCTTCGGATCAAGCGGAAGATGCACATCATCTTCGTCGGGCATTCGCTGGTGAAGACGTTCAAGAATCCGACCGGCGAGGACTACGACAGGTACAGGCCGAAGTTGGATGACCGGGCGCTCGGCCTTTTGCGCGAGTGGTGCGAAGTCGTCGGCTTCGTAACCTTCGACGACATCGGCAAGAAGGCGAAGGGGGCGACGCGAGCTCGCGGCGTTTCCAGCGGACTGCGTGTGATCCAACTCGAGCACAACGCTGCCTGGGATGCGAAGAGCAGGCTGCCGCTTCCGCCGATGATCGAGCTGACGCTCGAGAAGCCGTGGGCGCCGTTCGAGGCAGCGCTCGACGCGTTGTTCAACGCGGACCCCGCCAACCTGCGCGAGCAGATCGACGCGGAGTTCGCGCGCCTGGGCGAGACGTTCACGCTCGCCGACGGATCGGAACGCACCGCCACCGCTGTTCGCTCTCGCGTCGCCGATGCCGGCGACGACACCTCAACCCTCACCAAGTATCTCAACGCGCTGCGCACGTCGCAGCCTGCTGTCAAGGAGTGACCATGTCCGAGAATCTCATCAGCAAGGGCCGTCACATGGCCATTCCCCGTTCGATCCAGTTCGGCTTCGCTGGCGAAGACGACAAGCCGCAGGCCGTGATCCAGTTCGAGATCACGGGCGAGGCGGATCCGTACGCCACTTGGACGATCTCGGCGTTCTGCTTCTTGCACGAGAAGTCGTGGGAGCGCTCGATCGAATCGTTCCGCCACATGGGCTGGCAGGGTGACGACCTGCGCGAGCTGCCGGAGCTGTGCGCACAGGGCCTGCTCAACGAAGTCGAGATCGTCGTCGACCACGAGGTCTGGGAGAACGAGGTCCAGGCAAAGGTCAAGTGGATCAACAAGCCCGGCGGTGGAGCGGTGAAGCTCAAGAAGCCGATGGAAGGTGCCGCGCTCGACGCGTTCGCGAACCGGATGCGCGGTGCGATTCGCACGGTGCCGGCGAATGGAGCGCGGCCGCAGCAGAAGCCTGCGGCGCCGAAACATCCGAACGCGCCGGATTCCGACATCCCGTTTTGATCAGCGTGGTTTGCGCCGTCTAGTTGACGAGCTCGGGTGCGAATCCCGACGGCGCGGCGAATGGTGAACTTCTTCGACGAACGACTTCGCGATAGCGACTGGCGAAAGATCCAGCCTTGTCCGATGACTGGATGTTGGCTGTGGATGGCAGCGCAGGTTCCGACAGGGTACGGATCTGTCGGCGTTCAAGGTCGTGGCGATCTTTCGCAGCTCGCGCATCGATACGTCTACGCGATGCTCGTCGGGCCGATTCCGAGTGGATTGCACATCGATCTTGCTGCTCTCGATGATGCCGAATTGAGCTTGGCGCTTGCGGAGGTCGGCTGATGCGCGTCCGAACCGACAACGGCAAGTACACGTTCGACAAGCGCAACGCTGTCATCGACATCCTGCGGCACGGCGAACCGTGGGCACAGAACGTCCACAACTTCAACGCCATCCACTCGCTGATGGCCGAGCTGGACGCCGCCCGCGTCGTGATCGCGGCGGCAAGGCAGTCGCAGGACCCGGCGGTGCAGGCCGCTCTGCGCCAGCATGCTGCGCTCGTCGACGACCGCGAGCCGCCGAGCGAGTGGGCAGGTGACAAGTGACCTGCAACCCGATCATCCGTACGTGGGAAGGCGAGTCGTGACGTGTTGGTCATGGTCTCCAACGCGACGGGCATCGAGGTCGGTCTGCTCGCAGGCCGATATCCTGGTCGCGTCGGGCACCTCTACTCGCCGAAGGGCGAACGGGGTCCCTGGATCGAGATACCGTATGCGCTCGATAACGGCGTCTACGGAGCTCACTCGCGAGGCGTCGAGTGGAACGAAGCCGAATGGCATCGCTTGCTCTTGTGGGCGGTCATGAGCGGAATCATGCCGCTGTGGGCCGTTGTCCGTGACGCGATCGGGAATCGCGAGGCGACGATCGCGTACTGGAAGCAGTATGCGCCCGCGGTGCGAGCTCGCGGATTTCGACCGGCGTTCGTGGCGCAAGACGGGATGACGTTCGACGACGTGCCCGACTCCGAGTGCATCGTTTTTCTCGGTGGCTCCCCGAAGACGAACTGGAAGAACGAAGCGATCGGGCCGTGGTGCGCGCGGTTTCCGGGTCGCGTCCATGTCGGTCGCGTCAACGGCTGGGATCGTCTCGTCAGTTGTTATCGCGCTGGCGCGATCAGCGTCGACGGCACCGGCTGGTTTCACAAGAGCAACTCGAAAAATCAATCGCAGTTCAACGACCTCAACAAATTCCTCCGCGAGACCTCCGCGGCAAAGGCAGCAGCATGATCACGATCGCCAAGACGTTCACGTTCGACGCCGCGCACTCGCTGCCCGTCTGCCCCGAAGGTCACAAGTGCCGCCGGCTCCACGGTCATACCTATGAAGTCGAGATCCGACTATTTGGAACGCCTGATCTGGCCGGCTTCGTCGTCGATTACGACGTAATCGCGCAAGCATGGGCGCCGATCGGAGAACAACTCGATCACCGTCAGCTGAACGACATCGAGTGGCTCGGTTCGGCGTCATCGACAGAGCGGCTCGTGCTGTGGGTATTCAAGCAGCTCGTCGCGGATCGCGAGATTGGCCGGTTCATTTCCGCGATCAAGATCTCCGAATCGTCGACGACGTACGCCGAGATGTTGCGTGCAGACTTCGATCGCTGGCTGGCAGACGGCGGTGCCGCATGACGACCGAGCTCTATCGCTGCGAGACGCCCGACGGCCACCGCCTGCGCGTGGACCGCGTGGCCGGTTGCCTCGCGATCACCGTGCGAGATCACGACGCCGTCGCCGCCACCGCGCTCACCGCAGACCAGGAGCGCGAGCTGATGCAGGCGCTGGCGGCGCCCCTGATCGAGCAAGTGAGGTCCGTGATGGCCGCGATCGACGAGTGCCGCGATCCGGTGTTGGCCGCGACGCTGCGCGCGATGCTGCACGCCCACCTCGCGCCGCACGCCGCACGCATGCAGCTGGAGGCGCTGTAGCCGTGTCGCTCGAAACCGAAGCGCCCAAATGGACGGCCGATCGCGGGGTGGTCGCCAACCCGAAGCGTGGCGTCGGCTGCGTACTGTTCGCAGCGCCCGGCTCGTATCTCGAGCACGAGACCGACGAGTTCAGCGGTCGACTCGACGACATGGGGCTCGACGACGCACCGTTTGGGATCAGCGTGTGGGAAGGCCACTACGCGGGCGGCGGTAGCACCTGGCACACCGGCGACTACGAGGACTGCTATCCCGTCGGCACGTTTCGCCCGCCGACGGATGACGAGTGGACGGCGATTCGCGAAGGCCGCAACCCGTTCGGGGAAGCGGTGCCAGACGAGCCGATCGTTTGCTGCCCCGGTTGCGGCAACGAGATCGATCCTGACGTCTGTCACTGCGGTGACTACGCGAAGGATCACGGCGGCTGGGATAGCCACGCGCCGGTACCGATGGGCTGCACCTGCGGACAAGGAGCCGGCTGATGTCGCTCGAAACCGAAGCGCTGCGGCGCGAGATGTGGGCGATGGAGAAGCGGCTGACGGAGCGGCTCGACATCCGCGACGCCGTGTTGACGGCGCACAAGGCTGCGATCGATCGCATCCCGCCCGCCGAGCTGCAGCGCGACCAGAACGCCAAGTTGACGGCGCTGGTCTCGCTCACCGACACACTGCGCCACACCGTTGCTGCGCTGGCCGAGACGAGCCGCGAGCACCACGCGGCGATCGGGAAGCTGCAAGAGATCGCGATGACGCCGCTCGCTGCGGCGAAGCACAGCCCGTCTGATCTGCTCGCCCGCCAGCTGGCCGAGGCGCGACAGGAGAATCAGGAGCTGCGGCGCAAGCTGGCGCAGTGGGAGCGGATCGCCGAACGCGACCACGGCAAGCCGCTGTCTGGGGCGATCGGCTACAAGTGCAACGCATGTGGTGATCGCATGTCGCGCTACGAGGACTTCCCCGAGTACCAGCACGAAGGATGCGGCGGGTTGGTCGAGCTAGCCAAGATTGTCGAGCTGCGCGACGAACTGGCGCAGGAGCGGGCCAAGCTGCGCAACTACGCGGCGCAGTGTGCCGACGAGAAGATCGAAGCGGCACAACGGCAGACGGTCACCGCGATCGCCGACTGGCTCGAACGGCGGGCGACGGAGATCCTGACGCCCAACCGCCACTGCATCGAATCGCAGCACCGCGCCGCCGGACTGACCGACGCCGTCGATGCGCTGCGGGCTGGCACGTGGAAGGAGACACCATGATCAAGATCGCCTGCGAAGTCACCGTCTACGAAATCGACGGCAAGGAGACGAGCATGATCCCGCCTGTCACGATCACGGTCCGATCGCACTGGAACCGCGACTCGCTGGTGGTGCTGGAGGTCGACAACCGGAAGATGGCGGTATCGGCGGCCGATCTGCACGCGGCAATCACCAACGCGACGAGGACGAAATGACCCCCGACGAGCTGCGCGCCGCGAAGGCGCTGTGTGAGAAGGCGACGGACGGACCGTGGGGTGTCAACGTCCACCTCGAGGTCTCGAACGGGCATCGAGTCGTGGCGATGCAGACTAGTCACCACAAGAACAAGGCCGACGCCGCATTCATCGCCGCATCCCGCCAGCTCGTCCCGCAGCTGATCGCCGAGGTCGAGCGGCTGCAAGCGGAGCTGACGAAGTGGAGGCCGGAGCCGATCAGTGTGTCCGTCTGGTACATGCGAGACAACCACACGTTCAAGAAGCTCGACGGCGACATCGATGCCGTGATCGAGCAGGCACGCAGGACGGCGTACGAGGATCCGTACGGGATGCTCGGTTCTGCGATCGTCAAGATGACGACTGGCGAGGAGCGCAGAGTCGGCGCGTCGATCCATGCACGCATCGGATTCGCCGAGTCGGACCTGTTGGAGTGGCGCGAGTCGGTGCTGGCGGATCCCGACGTCGCCCGCTTGCTCGCACCCACCGACTCCACCCCGCGCTGCTCCGTCTGCCGCTGGCCACTGGCCGCATCGGCGGCCGTGGGCTGCACGGCGACGAGCTGTAGCCAGAGGAGCAAATGATGAGCGACGACGAGATCGACAAGTTCCGTGCCGCCGAGCGAAAGCGCATGGCGCCGATGCGCGAGGCCGCACGCAAAGAAGCGTTCGTGCAGGGCTGGCTCCGCGGCAAGTACGGCGACCTCAGCAAGCAGACGGATGACGCGCTGCTATCTGCGTTGAGCGAGGCTGACGCCGCGTACGCCGAATTCATCAAGCACCGAGGTCCGGCATGACGCTAAAAGAGCTACGACGACATCTTGTCGAGTGTTTCGATCCGGACTTCCGGATCGTCGGCAACGTCACGCAGCGGGAAATCGTGGAAGCGATTGATGCGCCAATCCCGATGCGCCTCGTCTGCCCTCGGTGCGGCACGCTTCATATCGACGAGGGCGAGTTCGCGACGAAGCCGCACCACACGCACGCCTGCCAGAGCTGCGGCGAGGTGTGGCGACCGGCGATCGTCGCAACGGTCGGGGTCCGCTTCCTACCGGGGTTCAAGAACGCGGAGGACACGGCAGCCGACACACTATCTGGGTTCTCTGACGAGCCAGTCGAGAGCGATCGCTGGCACGAGCGCATGTCGCCGCGAATGCAACGTGTACTCGCTGAACTGCCGAATACGGTGAGCGTACGGGCCACGCACGCGCTTCTCAACCGAGACGTGAGGACACTGGCAGGACTTATCGCCATTCCACTGCACGAGCTGCGCAAGACGAAGAATCTCGGCCGCGGATCGATCGTTGGGATTCAGACGGCGCTGGCTGCGTTCGGACTGAAGCTCGACGGACAACCGCTCGCCACGGAGCTTGCCCATGGGCGCTGACGAAGCATTCCCGCGCGACTACTACCGCGCCTACCTCGCCCGCATGCAGTCGCACGCCGTCACCGTCGCCATGCGTTCGCTGGGACAGCAGCTGACGATCGCGGCGGGGTTGTGCCGGGCCTACATCGAGGGGGCGCTACAGACGGCTGCGCAGTACTCGATTGACTACGACTTGCCCGGCGTTCCGGCCAAATACCGCCGCGCGTGGAACCCAGGATGCGAGCGCGACTGTCCGCCGTGGTTCGATCCGGCTGTCGCGATCGCTCGCATGGAGACGGCGGGCAACGATCACGACTTCGTCGGCGGCGAATGCGACTGCCAACTGTGCGGCGAAGGCTGGTGTCACTACCTGCACGACGCACAGCGGAAACGCGAAGAGGCCGCACTATGACCCGCTCCTTCCGCGCCCGCCTCGTCCTGCTCGCACTGGGCTGGTACGCGTACGGCGATCACGTCAGCGATCCGCGGGCGTTCGGCATGCGACTGGCGAGGATGCAGG
>DASZSS010000068.1:0-5085 GCA_035548535.1 Steroidobacteraceae bacterium | reverse complement strand
CGCAAGCGAGAGCGAGGGGCGAAGGTTCTTGGCCGCCAGCCGCGCCGGCTGAGGTCGAGCAAGTGGCTTCACCCCGCGCCCGTGACGGCTCCACGAGAGACTGGTTGGGTGGGCCGACGGTCGCAGGCAACGTTCGCGGCGCTGTCGCCGTCATCGGGCAGGTCGGAGCTGAGCTCCCTCCCGGCGGGGTCCGCTCTTAACCTTGAGTCGGCGCGATGCCGTACGCACCCAGGCGCTGGCGCGTTCCTTGCGGATTCCGCGCTCTTCCGATAAGGAGCAGTCGCATGCAGAAGCCAAGCATTCCTCACGATGCGCTCGTACTCGTCGGTGATGGTGCACGCGCGATCTTCTTCAGAAACAAAGGCACCGTGCAGCGACCCGCGCTCGTCACCGAGCGCATCCTCGAGCAGCAGAACCCGGCGACGCGCGAGCAGGGCACGGACCGCCCAGGCGCCGCGCCGGCGGCGATTCCGAAAGCGTGCGCGGGGCCATCGAGCCGACCGACTGGCACCAGCTCGCGGAAGATCGCTTTGCGAGCGACATCGCGGGCGCCCTGTACCAGCAGGCGCACGCCAATCGCTTTCAACGCTTGATCATCGTCGCGCCGCCGAAGGTGCTCGGCACGTTACGCAAGTCACTGCACAAGGAGGTTACCGAGCGCATCGCGGCCGAAGTACCGATGGAGCTGGCCTCGTACGACGTGCCGCGTATCCAGCGCGAGCTCGCGCAGTGGGGTTGAGCCCTCAGCCGCCGTAGCGCTCGGTGCGGATCAGGTTGCGCGGGACATCGGCCGCGATGAGCGCCTGCGACGCCGCCTCGACGAAGGGGTTCGAGCCGCAGATATAAACCTGGCGCGGCGGCTCCGGCAGGCGCGCGAGCAGTTCGCGCATCATCGGCGTGCCGACGCGGCGCGAGTAGT
This sequence comes from Steroidobacteraceae bacterium, assembly GCA_035548535.1. Classification (GTDB taxonomy): domain Bacteria; phylum Pseudomonadota; class Gammaproteobacteria; order Steroidobacterales; family Steroidobacteraceae; genus JADGHX01. Next base: position 4,166 of record DASZSS010000068.1, on the reverse strand, counting down.
CGCCCGCCCGTCGTGCCGTGTCGCGAGTGAGCGCGATGGCGAGATCGAACCCGTCACGCGCGGAATCCAGATCGAGCAGCGCGTCGCGATAGATCACGTCGTCCCAGGTTCGCGCCGAAAAGAGCAATAGCACGCGAGGGGGCGCCGTGCGCGCGCCGTTCGCCGGGTCGCCGGCTCGTGGGGCGCGAAGCTGGTGAGCGCGATGGCGCAACATGCTCATGAAAGGCACGATGCCCGACCCGCCCGCGACCAGCATGACCGGCGCGGGATCCGCAACGGTCCACACGAAGTAGCCGCCGATCGGGCCCCGGAGCTCGATCTCGTCGCCGACGGCGGCCACGTCGTGGAAGTACGGCGACACCTCGCCGTCATCGAGTCGCTCGATGGTCAGCTCGATGAGCTCCGGCGTCTCCGGCGCGGAAGCGATCGAGTAGCTGCGCTCGGCCCGATAGCCATCGGGCGCGGTGAGTCGCACGTCCACATGCTGACCCGCGCGAAAGCCAAACGGCTGCGCGGGCGCGAGGAAGAAGCTGACCACCGTCGGCGTGCGCCGCTCGATGCGTCGAATGGTCGCGGGCTGCCAGCGCAAGCGCTCGTGCACTAGCGACGCCGGCGCGCCGGGCGGAGTTTCGTCAGTCACCGGTGAAGCGCTGCTCGCGCCACGGGTCGCCGTACATGTGATAGCCGCGCAGCTCCCAGAAGCCCGCTTCGTCCCGCTCGGTGAACTGCAGCGCGTTGACCCATTTGGCGGACTTCCAGAAGTACAGGTGCGGCACGAGCAGGCGCGCCGGCCCGCCGTGGTCGGGCGTGATCGGCTGGCCGTTGTACATCGTGGCGATCATGGCCTTGCCGTCCACGAGATCGGCGAGCGGCACATTCGTCGTGTACCCGCCGAACGAATGCGCGAGCGTGTACTTCGTCGGCGGCGTGAGGTCCGCCGCGTCGAGAAGATCGTCGATGAGCACGCCGCGCCAGAGCGTGTCGAATTTCGACCACTTGGTCACGCAGTGAATGTCGCGCGTGAAGCTCGTCTGGGGCAGGGCGTTGAACTCGGCCCAGTTCCACGACGCGACCGGCTTTGCGCCGACCTTCAGCACGAATTGCCAGTCCTTCAGATCGACGAACTCGGTCGGGCCGGCGGACAGCACCGGGAAATCGTGCGTCAGCGACTGCCCGGGCGGCAGTCGACCGGTCGTGCCGGGCGGCCGCGGCCGGCCGGTGAATCCACGTGTCGCCATCAGCCTGCTCCCATGTTGCGAAGAGTTTCATCGATCACGGCGGTGTTCTCGGCGCTCACCTTCTGCCCCGAGGCGAGCTTGTCGGCGTGCTCAAACAGCGGGCGAAACAGTCCGGCCTGATCGACCGGCGCCTTCAACGTGATCTGCGGTGTCGCGCGAAAGCGGGTCGCCCACGCATCCCGCACCTGCCACCAGAACTGCCGCGTGCTCTCGTAGTACTGATCCGCGGCCGAGAAGTCCGGCTTCGCGAGCCGCTCGTAGCGCGCGACTCCGTACTCGCGCGCGAGATAGGGCTGCTCGGACGACAACTTGCGGTCCTCGGTCAGCGCGCCCTTGAGATTGTTCTCCTCCTGCACCCAGCCCGTCGGAATGATCGTGTGCCGGTTCGTGCCGATGAGCACCTGATAGTCCTTGCGCACGCTCCACTCGCGCCGTGGCAGCGGGCGCCACGTCTCCGCGCTGATCCACGTCGACATGCTCGGCGAATGTTCCCACTTCCCGACGCTGGCGTAGCGCGGCGACTCGTCCACCTGGTACACCGTCTGCGACCACTTGCCGGCGACCTCCTGCCGCCGCAGCACGCGCCGACCCCATCTCTCCCGGCCGAGATATTCGACGAGCTCGGTGGGCTCGTACTGCCAATCCTGCCGCCAGTGCTTCGTCACGAACGGCTCGCTCACCTTGCCGTCCTTGTCGACCACGCGCATCTCGAGGATGTGGGAGAGGCTGATGAGCTTGCCCTCGTCGCGATCCACGTACACGCGCTCGGTACCCCAGGACTGATACGGCCGATCGCGCTTCGCGTCCGGCGCGAAGGGCGTGATCTCGAGGAAATCGAAGGTCACGCGATAGCTGCCGGCCATCGCGAGGATCGCGCGACGGTCGCGTTCGAGCGGCGACAGCCCGGGCGCCTGCAAGGCCTGCCACGCATCTGACGGCGTCTTGTCGAGCGCCATCTCGGGGCCGCGCGTCGTGCCGCCACGAGGCGCGAGCGCCGGGTCGGCGGAGAGCGGCCACGAGAACGTGTACCGCTCGTTCGCGGGCGGAGCGGCAGGTGCAGGCGTGGACTTCGCCGAGCTATCGGCGAAGGCAATCCTCGCGGCCAGAGTGCCGGCGGCCGCGACCGCGATGAGGCCGAGCACCAGCAACATGCGGGTCGCGCGCTCGAACGATAGGGACTCCCGGGTGCTCACGAACGGTCACCTTTCCATGCTGTGAATTGCGGAACTGCGTTGGGCTGGCGGGCTGCCGCGAAGGGGTGCGGAGGGCTGGCTTGCCCGACACGGTGGACGCCAAGTGGCTCGCGTACAGCGCCACCGAATGTGCCGTAGCTCACGCGGATGCGCAAGCCGGCGAGAGTCGCATCACAGAGTCGCACGCCAACGCGTCCGCGTCCGTAGAAATCCCAATGTCTCGCGTCCCTCTCGCGCGCATCGTTGCCGCGAGGCCGCTCTGACACCCTTTACCGATCCGTCAGCGAATTTCGGCCTGCGTCCGCAAGCGCCGCTCCCGACTTCAGTGGGAGCGGCGCTTTTATTCTCTAGCTTGCGGGCGCGCCGATGAGGCGCACTTCCCGTTGCGGCAAGGGGATCGCGATTCGCTTGCGTCGCAGCGCTTGGAGCACGGCCCGGTTGAGCTCGTCCGTTGCCAGCGCGTAGTCCGGCACGGCAACCCACGGTTTGACGGCGATGCTCACGGCCCACTCGCCGAGGCGCGCGGCCTGGAGCAAGGGCGCCGGGTCGCGCAGCACGCGAGGATTGGCGCGCACCACCTCGTCGATGGCCGCGAGCGCCGCGTCAATATCCGCATCGAACGACACGGCGACGCTGATATCGAGCTGCCGCATGCGTCCGAAGTTGTGCAGGATCTCGCCGACGATCTTGCGGTTCGGGATCACGATCAGCGAGCGATCCAGGTGACTGAGCGTCGTGCTGAAGAGCGTGATCGTCTCGACGCGTCCCGCTTCGCCGACGATCGAGATGTACTCGCCGACGCGAAACGGCTTGGTGAAGATGATCGACAAGCCGGCGGCGACGTTGCTCAGCACCCCCTGCAGCGCCAGCGCGATGCCCGCGCCGGCAATACCGAGGCCGGCCACGAGCGGCAGCAACTCGACACCGAGGTTCTGCAGCGCGATGACGACGAACAGCAGCAGCACGAGCACGCGCCCGATGCGCAGCAAGAGCAGTCGCACCGGCGGCTCGAGCTCGATGCGTGCGAGACCGCGCTCGAGCCAGCGGCCCGCCCAGCGCGCGACGAGCACGCCGACGCCGACGATCATGAGGGCGGCAATCAGCTTCGGCCCGAAGCGTATCGCGAGGTCGATGGCCGTATTGCGGAAGTGCTCGAGGGTTTGCAGCGAATCGTTCATCGGAGGGGTCCTGTCGACGACACCGATGCGAATGGTGGCCGATTCGTTCCATTCGCGACATCCCCCCGTTGCCGCCGGCGGCACTCATCGCAGCAATCGGGCGTGACTAGGATGTCAGAATGAAGGTAAGCACACGACGCGTCGGCAACGTTGCGCTCGCAGTGGCACTCGCCATCGCGGCATCCGCCTCGCAAGCGGCGTCCGATTCAGCAGGCTTCGGTGACGGCGCCGGGCCCATTGCGACAACCCGCTTCGGCGACGTGCGCGGCACACGCGAAGCGGACATCAACGTCTTCAAGGGCATTCCGTACGGCGCATCGACCAGCGGCGAAAACCGCTTCTTGCCGCCGCGAGACCCGAAGCCTTGGAAGGGCGTGCGCAACGCGCGCGAGTACGGGCCGAGCTGCCCGCAGCTCGACCCACCGTCGCCGGGCCACTCGGTCGGTCCCGCTTCTGCCGCGCGCGGTGCCAGCGAAGATTGCCAATGAGCGCCGCCTGGCTCGCCTTCGCGCGCGAGGGCGAGCCGAACGGCGCGGGCCTTCCGAGCTGGCCCGCGT
>DASZSS010000067.1:0-1606 GCA_035548535.1 Steroidobacteraceae bacterium | reverse complement strand
GGGTCGAAGGAGGCGTCCGGGAAGTGATCGAGCAGGCAGTAGAGGCCGCTCGCGACGAGGTGGATGCTCGTCGACTCGAGCGGCTCGAGGAAGCCGGACGCAAGCCCAAGCGCCACGCAATTGCCGTTCCAGAACTTGCGGCGCCGGCCCGTGACGAAGCGCAGGAACCGCGGTTCGGCGAGTGGCTCCTGACCCAACGCGTAGAGCAAGTCTGCCAGCGCGCCCTCATCGCTCACGTGCGAGCTGCAGTAGACGTACCCATTGCCGACTCGATGCTGGAGCGGAATGCGCCAGTGCCAACCCGCAGCGCGCGCGGTCGAGAGCGTGTACGGCGCACGCGGCCCGCGGATCGCGGTCGGCACGGCGACCGCGCGGTCGCATGGGAGCCACTGCGTCCAGCTCTCGTACCCGGTGTGCAGCGACTCTTCGATCAGCAGGCCGCGAAAGCCGCTGCAGTCGATATACAGATCGGCACGGAGCCGCTCGCCGCCGTCGAAGATCAGCTCGTCGAGGAAGCCATCCGCGCGACGCGTCGCGCCGATCACCTTGCGTTCGAGACGCCGCACGCCCAGATGCTCGGCGAAGCGCCGCAGGTAGCGCGCCACGAGGCCGGCATCGAAGTGCAGCGCATAGCGCAGCTCCCGCGCGATGCCGAGCGTGTTCGTCGGGAAGATGAACTTGTGCGCCTTCGCGAGCGCCGTCTCGAGACTGAACGCTTCCACCGCGAGCTCGAGGCCCTGCGTGCGCGCCTTCTGCCAGTACGGATAGAACGGCAGCCGGTTGAGCGGCGCACCGAACAACCCGAACGGATGCCAGTACTCGTGACCGGGGCGCAGCCAGTCGCGAAAGCAGATGCCGAGCTTGTACGTCGCCTGCGTCTCCCGCACGAAGTCGTTCTGGTCGATGCCGAGGAAGCGCAGGAAATCGAGGATCGGCGGGATCGTCGCCTCGCCGACGCCGACCGTGCCGATCTCGGTCGACTCGATCAGCTCGATGGTGCACGCCGGCCCGAGCATGCGCGCGAGCACGCTCGCCGCCATCCACCCCGCCGTGCCGCCGCCGACGATGGCGATGCGCCGGATGCGCCCGCCCGCCGCGTCGGTTGTCGTCGCGTCCGTCATGAGAACCCCGCAAAAACACGCGCCGAGGCGACCTTGCAGCCGCCTCGGCACGCGCGCTGCTCACTTACATCTTCAGCTTGAAGCCGAAGAAGTAGCGCCGTCCCGTATCCGAGTACGTGAACGGCATGTTCTTGAATTGCAGGTAGGTGTGCTGCTTCTCGTTGGTGAGATTCACGACCGACGCGACGACGCCGAGCTGCGAGCTGAAGTCGTAGCCGATCTGACCGTCGAGCTGGCCGTAGGGCGCGGCATACACGCCGTACACCTTGTTCTCGCCGTTCTGATCCTTGAACGCGAACGTCGACCCGACCAGCGAGTTGTTCAGCGCCCTGCTCCGCCACGCGTACGCCATGCGCGCGGAGAAGCCGAAGCGCTCGAAATACACCGTGGCGTTGAACGAGTTCTTCGAGACGCCCGGGATCGGCAGATCGGTGTCGAACGAGGTGTCCTGATCGGACTTCGATTCCGAGCGCGTGTAGTTCGCC
>DASZSS010000066.1:0-25846 GCA_035548535.1 Steroidobacteraceae bacterium | reverse complement strand
AGCAATGTCAGACTGCCTTTCGCCGGCACGTGATAGATCGGCTGCATGATTGCGAACAGGGCGACCGCGACACCGGCGAGCATCACCGCCTCCATCGCCAACACCTTGGCCAGCATGACCTGCAATGGGGAGAGCGGTGACACGAGAAGTTGCTCGATCGTGCCGCGTTCCTTTTCCCGCACCAGCGCAGCGGCTGGCAGCAGGATGCAGATCACTGTCATCATGGTCGTCAGTTCCGCGATGGTATGGAACCACGGCTCGTTGAGATCGGCGTTGTGCCAGAGCCGGATGCGATTCTCGACGTGCGGTATCGCGCTGGCATCGATCCCTGAGCGCGCGAGGTTTTGTTGCGACCACTCGTTGCCGAAGCCGTTGGCGATGGCGGTTGCATAGCTCGCTGCCAGGTAGCCGCTGTTCGCATGGCTTGCATCTACGAGAAGTTGGACGGTCGCGGGTTGCGTGCCGGCGCGCAACGTCTTCGCAAAGTCGTGCGGGATATCGAGAAGCAGGCGCGCCTGTTCCCGGTCCAACATGGACATTACTTGTGCCGGATCCTGGACTTCACCCCGTAACGAGAAATAGGGCGGCTGAAAGCGATAGGTCAGATTGCGTGCCGCTTCGCTGCGGTCGGCGTCGTTGACGACGACTGGAACGCGGTTCAGCTCGAACGATGCGCCTCCCGCGGCCAACACGATATTGAGCGTGAAGACGTAGATCACAAAGCCGAACAGCCCGCGGTCGCGCCAGAGCTGCTTGAGCTCCTTCAGGGCGAGAGCGGCCACCTGTCGCGCCCAGAGCGTGGCCGTCGTCACGATCGCACCCGCTTGTGGAACAGGGCGTATGCGGCAACAAGAACCGCCGCCGCGAAGCCGAGCAGGAATAGCAGATCGGGCCACAGGACCGCCGTACCGACCCCCTTCATGAACGTCCCCTTGATGATGTTTTCGTAGTACATCGGCGGGAACGCGTAGGCGATCGCGCGTGTGCCGCCCGTCATCGACGAAATGGGCGTCATGATTCCCGAGTACTGCATCGCCAGGAGCGTCGCGAGGATCGTCGTGACGATGATGGCCGCCTGCTGAGTGCGCACGAGGAAGGAGATCACCAGCCCGAAGCCCGCCGCACAGACGATGAACAGCAGCGTGCCCAGGGCCAGCAGCGCAAGACTGCCTTTGAACGGCGCGCCGAAGTAGTGGGTCGCGATCAGCCACAGCACGCAGGCGTTCAATGCCGCGATGGCGACCGACGGCAGCAGCTTCCCTGCGATGAGCTCGCCGCGAGAAATCGTCGACGCGTAGACGTTGTAGATGGCGCCGCTCTCCTTCTCCCGCACCACCGAAAGCGACGTCAGTAGCGGCACGACCAGCATTAGCGTGAACATCATGAGCGACGGTGCCGTGCTCCAGATCGAGCGCGCCTCCTGGTTGTAGAGGTATCGCACCTCGATCTTTACGGGCTGAATCAAGGCGACGGCGCGGGATTGCGCGATGCCCAGGCGCGCACTCAAATAGCGCGACTCGAGTCCCGCGTTGTAGGCCGTATTCATGGCATCGAGGTAGCTATGCACCGTTCGCGCGATCGTCGTGAAGCTGCCGTCGACGAGCATTTGCACGTCTGCGGTCTTCCCGTCCGAGAGGCGCTCCGCGAAGTGGTGCGGAATGACCAGCACGACCTTGATTCGGCCGTTGGCGAGAACGCGATCGGCGTCGCGCGTGCTGCGCAGGTGGCCCTCGTACGCGAAGTAGCGCGATTCGATGAAGCGCTGCGAGTAGTCGCGACTCGTGGCCGTGCCATCCTCGTCGACCACGGCGAGCGCCACGTTCTCGATGTCTTGGCTCATGCCGTAGCCGAATACGATCATGAGCATGACGGGCATGATGAATGCGAGCAGCAGATAGATTCGGTCGCGCAGAATCTCGCGAATCTCTTTCTGTGTAACCGCGAAGATGCGCCGCGCTCTCATGCGGCCTCGCTGCGTTCGAGAGCGGCGATGCGCTGAACGAACACGTCTTCGAGCGAGATCGGCCGCGGAACGATGCTCATCAATCGTGCGTCGGCGGACCTCAGCAATGTGGCGATGTGCGCAGAGTCGCGCGTGACATCGTGCGAGTAGAGATGAATCCGCGGGCCATGGAGCGCGGCATCGGATAGTCCGGCTGCGCGTAGCCGATCGAGTGCGCGGTTGGCATCGTCGACTTCGAGCTCGAGGAGTTGCCCGGCTTCTATTGCGACAGCACGTTTCATATCAGCGGGCGTGGCGGCATCCACGAGGCGGCCGGCGTGCATGAGCCCCACGCGATCGCAGCGCTCCGCTTCGCTCATGTAGTGCGTCGTGATGAGGATCGCCACGCCTTCTTCGCGTGCGAGGTGAAGCAGGATGTCCCAGAAGCGGCGGCGACCGAGCGGGTCGACGCCCGAAGTCGGCTCGTCAAGGAACAGCACGTGTGGCTGATGCAGGAGTGCGCAGCCCAACGCGAGGCGCTGGCGCATTCCCATCGGAAGGCTGCCTGCGAGATCGTGTTCGTGGCCGGCGAGGCGGCCCATGCCGAGGGCCCACGCAATACGTTCCCGGGCGCGCGCTGCGGTCAATCCGTACACACCCGCCGAGAGTGAGAGATTCTCCTCTACTGTGAGATCGCCATACAGCGAGAACGCCTGCGAGACGTAGCCGATGCGCCGCCGAACGTCGCGTTCCGCACGACGCATGTCCACGCCCGCGACCTGGCCGGCGCCGGCAGAGGGCCGCAAGAGGCCCGTGAGCATCTTGATGACCGTCGTCTTGCCGGCGCCGTTGGCACCGACGAGGCCGAAGATCTCGCCGTGGCGCACTTCGAAGCTCAGATTGTCGACGGCGCGGAACGTCCCGAAATTCCGAGTCAGGCCGCGCGCTTCCACGGCGACTCCGTTGCGACTCACGGCTTGCTCGTGTGTCGCGCGCTCGCGCGGTTCCGCGGTGACTTCGTCCAGCCCGCGCTGCTCCAACAACGAGACGAACACGGGCTCGAGCTCCGGGACGCCCGCTTCGATCGGCGTTGCGGCGGGCACGAGCGCTGTCAGCTCCGATGGCGTGCCCGCGGCCAGAATGCGCCCGCCGTAGACGAGTGCGAGCCGATCGAAGCGCGAGGCTTCGTCCAAGTACGCCGTCGAGACGAGGGCGGTGATGCCGCGCTCCCGCAGGAGCTGGCCCAGGATGTTCCAGAAGTCGCGCCGCGAAATGGGGTCCACGCCGGTGGTGGGCTCGTCGAGAATCACGAGCTCCGGCTCGTGAATCAGCGTGCACACGAGACCGAGCTTCTGCTTCATGCCGCCAGAGAGGTTCTTCATCGCGCGGTCGCGAAAGCGTGTGAGGCGCGTCATGGCCAGCAGTGCCTCCTTGCGCGCAGCGAGCGCGGAGTCGGGTACCAGCCGCAGCCGTGCGAAGTAGTCGATGTTCTCTTCAACCGACAGCTCCGGATACAGATTGAGGCCCAGGCCTTGGGGCATGAAGCCGAGACGGTCTTTTACGCGTTCGGCCGCGCGCTCGGAGTCGAGCGACACGCCGAACACTTGAGCCAAACCGGCATCGAAACTCAGCACGCCGGCGACGATTTTCATCAGGCTCGATTTGCCGGCGCCGTCCGGTCCGATCAGGCCGTAGAGCTCGCCTCGCCGCACTTCCAGGCCGATGCCATCGAGAGCGGGGTGTCCGTGGTACTGCTTCTTCAATCCCGCCGCACGGACGACGGCACCGTCTACCAGCGCGGCGGTGTCCACGGGACATTCTCCTTCCAGCGAATGATCGCATCCGCGGGCAAGCCCGGAGTGAGCTGGTGATTCGGATTGCGATCGAGATAGAGCCGCACTTCGTAGACGAGCTTGGTGCGCTCGTCCGGCGTTTGCACTTCCTTCGGCGTGAACTCCGCGCGCGAGGCGATGTAGCGGACGGTCGCGTCGAGCGGCGCTTGCGGGAACGCGTCGGAGTAGATGCGCGCGTGCAGGCCGAGTCGCACTTTGCCGATCTCGCGTTCGGGAACATAGACCTTTAGATACAGCCGATCGAGATCGACCAGCTCGAGCAGCGGCATGCCGGCGTTGACGACTTCGCCGAGGTTCGCGAAGCGCGAGGTGATGACGGCATCGATCGGGCTCACTACGCGCAGGTCGTCCACTGCCGTTTGCGCTTGCGCAACGCGCGCCATCGCTTCACGAGTCTGCGTGTCGAGCGACACGAGCTCCGCTTCTTTGGCGCGAATCCGATCCGGCCCGAGTTGGGCGTCCGCGAGTGCTTGTTGGGATTGAGCGCGGGTCGCCTGAGCCACGGCGCGCTGATCCAGCGACGAAATCCATGCCAGCTCGGCTTGCTCTGCCATCTGCTGAGGCACGGAACCGTCAGTGAGCAGGCGGCGCGCCCGGTCAGCGTCGCGCTTGCTCTGCGCTTCTGCCGTGATCGCGCGATGTTCCGCCGCCTCGGCCGCCTGCATGTTCGCCGTTGCGGTGGCAATTGAAACGGGCACTTCTTTGCGCATTACGCTCAGCGCAACGCGTGCGGCGGCGGCGCGCGCTCTCGCCGTAGCCAATGCGGACTGCGCTTCCTGTAGCTGCGCCCGGACTCCACGATCGTCGAGCTGCACCAGCAGTGCGCCGGCCTTCACGACATCGCCCTCGCGAGCCCCCAGTGTGACGATGCGGCCCGCGAGCTTGCTCGAAACGTTCACGACATCCGATTCGATGCGGCCATTGGCCTGGATGAGCCCCTCCGGGAGGCCGCGAGGGCTGCGGAGGGAGTACCAGCCGATGAAGGCAATGCCGAGCGCGCCGACGAGTAGCAACAGAGCAAGCGATGGCGAGCGGCGCTTCGGTGATTGGGTTGTCGTGAGTGAGGCATCGCGAACGACGCTCGGCAAGGTGGGGGGCACCTCTCCCGGGAGTGTGCTCCGCTTCGCTTCGATTGTCGGAGTCTCGCTCATGATTCGCTGCCCGGTACGTCGGTGAGACCGTATGTATAGGCAAAGACGTGCAGTGCGGACAGGCGGATTCCACTCATCGCCTAAGGATTGCTACGCGTAGACCGAGCCTGCTTGTGCGCTGAAAGTGCAGCTCTGGTACGGAGAAGGAGAGGTGCGTGATCAAGCGCGCCGTGTACGCAGTGATGTTTTTCGCGCCGGTGCTGCACGCTACGTGGGCGGCTGGCGAGTCCCAAGACTTGGCGAGAGTGCTTGGGCGAACGCCGGATGCCGCTCGCGGCGCCAAGCTGTACGAGACCTGCGCGGCCTGCCATGGCGCGCAAGGCCAAGGCGTCAGCGACGGCAGTGTTCCAGCCATTGCCGGCCAACCATTCTCCGTCCTCGCGAAACAGCTCGTCGCATTTCGCACCGGCGAGCGGGCGGACGAGCGGATGCAGCACTTCTCGGACACGACCCATCTCGCGTATTCGCAAGAGGTCGCCGATGTAGCGGCGTACGTCAGCGGTCTGACGCCTCGCTCGGCGCCGGCGCGGGAGGCCGATGCGGGCGGTGGTCGTGGAGCGATTCTCTACATCCGCAAATGCGAGCGCTGCCACGGCGCGATGGCCGAAGGGAATGGAATGAGTTATGCGCCGCGGCTCGCGGGTCAGCATGCGTCGTATCTCGTCACTCAGCTCAGCCGGGCCGACGAGAGGCCGGCTTTGAAGGAAGCGCACAAAGGAGTTGCCGAATCGCTCTCCCGTGAGGACATTGCGGCGTTGGCCGCTATGCTGTCCTCGCTCTAGTGCGGTTGGGCTACTGCTGCAGCCTGGAGCGATCTCATCCGCGATGGAACATGCACGTAAGCGCTACGGCTTTCTACGCATGCCACCCCGGCACAGTGGGTGCACAGTCGGCGTAACGATTGCAGAGAGACCGCGTATGAGCTGGCGTCGCATCTTGTTCGTGGTGGAGAACCCGAATTTCGTGGGGCCGCGGGTCCTACGCAAGCTGGCCGAGCTTGCGCGCGGCTGTGACGCGGAGCTCGAGCTATACCAGCCGGCATTCGAATGGGGCATGCAGAAGGGCGGGATCGGTTCAGTCGCGAGCGACATCGAGACACGTGAAACTCTCGAACGGCGACGTGCCGAGCTCGATCACGTCACCGATGCGCTGCATGCGGAGGATGTGCGAGTGCGCAGTGGCGTGAGCTGCGAGAAGCCCACGTGCGAGAACATCCTGCGACATGTGCTGGAATCGAGACCGGACCTGGTGGTCATTCAATCCCGGCCGCACAGCGCGATAGCGCGGCTCGTCCTGAGTCATACGGATTTCAAGCTCATCGAGATGTGTCCCTGCCCGCTGCTTCTGATGAAAACGGAAAAGGCTTATCTCGATGCCTGCATCGTGGCCGCGGTTGACCCGATGCACACTCACGAAAAGCCGCCACTCCTGGATGAGGTGATCGTCGACGCAGCGGCTTCGATCTCCGCCGCCCTGGGAGGCACACTGCACATCATCCATGCGCTTGCGCCTCGGGAACTCGCCGCGGCGCCCGGCGAAAGCCACCGCGCTTCTGAGGTCGCTTACGCCGAGTTGCGCTCGGCGTACCGCGAAAGAGCACAGCGGCGCGTCGATGAGCTGGCGCGACGGGCGAAGGTTCACGACCGGCACATCCACATGGCGTGGGGCGATCCCGCCGAGGTGGTCCGGAACCTTGCGGAATCCCTGCATGCGAGCATCGTCGTCATGGGTGCGGTGTCGCGCTCGGCACTGGAGCGGGTCGTTGTCGGCCATACGGCGGAGCGCGTGCTCGATACGCTGGATTCCGACGTCCTCGTAGTCAAACCGCCGGGTTTCCGGACCTGACGCTCATCGCGCCACGGCGTGCGTCTTCGTTTCGCGAGGTTGTTTCAGACCGCGTCGAGCGGCCGCGTGACGAGCAGAGCAGTACCAACAAGATCAGGGCTGTGCCGACGAGCGACAGCGGCTCCAACTGCAGAGGCCCGTACAGGCTCAGCAGCGGCAACAGCGCGTCCGGGAGTTGATCGAGGAACGGCATGTCGGCGCCGCTCGCGCGACCGAGTCGTCGCTTGCCGAACGACGATGCTAAGTTGCCGATCAGCGCCAAGAACCCGAATGCCGCGCCAAATGCCCAGCCGACACCTAACAGGCTCCCGACAAGAGCGGTCGCCACGGTGCCCCGCTAGCCCACGCCATGTCTGCGAACTTTTGCGAGGTGCTACCGCAATACTGCGTATGCGGGCGCAGGCCGCCTGTTGTTACAAAGTGAGGTATCGCAACCTGGACAATTTCTATGCTCGATGCCCCCGCTCTGCATTCGCACGCTGTTCGCTACGCGGAGCGCCAAGCCGCCGCGTCGCTGGCGCTCGAGCAAGTCGATTGCGACTTGCTCGTCGTCAAAGCCCCTGGGTTCGTGAGTCCTCTGTTGAAGGTGTGACGCGTGACCGCTCCAACGTCCATGCGCGCGATGCGCCTCTACGGCGCCAAGGGTCGCCTCGATCTCGAAGACGTACCGGTGCGCAAGCTCCGCGCGCACGAGGTGCTCATCAAGGTGAGCGCGTGCGGCGTGTGTCGCACGGATCTCCATCTGATCGATGGCGAGCTCCCGCATGCCTACTATCCGATCACGCCAGGACACGAGATCGTCGGCCGCATCGTCGCGGTTGGCGCCGCGGTCACCAACCGAGCGCCGGGAGATCGCGTGGGTGTGCCGTGGCTCGCCAATACATGCGGCGAATGCGAGGAGTGCCAGCGCGGACTGGAGAATCTCTGCGAGTTCGCGCAGTTCACGGGCTGCACGGTCGATGGGGGCTACGCCGAGTACGCGATCGCGGATTCACGCTACTGTTTGTCGATCCCCGCTCGCTATTCGGATGCCGAGGCGGCACCGCTCCTGTGTGCCGGCCTCATCGGCTATCGCGCGTATCGCGCGACTGGCTCTGCGCCGCGACTCGGGCTCTACGGATTCGGCGCGGCGGCGCATCTGCTCTGCCAGATCGCCCGGGCGCAGCACCGGCGTGTGTTCGCGTTCACTCGGACGGGCGACGTCAAAGGCCAGCAATTCGCGCGTGATCTGGGTGCCTTCTGGGCCGGGGACTCGGAGGAGTTGCCGCCGGAGCCGCTCGACGCCGCGATCATCTTTGCGCCCGTCGGTAGCCTCGTGCCCGCTGCTTTGGCGGCGGTTCGCAAAGGCGGCAGAGTCGTCTGCGCCGGCATTCACATGAGCGACATCCCGTCATTTCCCTATGCGCTGCTCTGGGGCGAACGCTCGGTGTGCTCCGTGGCCAACCTGACTCGGGCGGATGGGCGCGAGTTCATGCGACTCGCCGAGGATATCGAGCTGCGACCCGCGGTCGAGACGTTTCCGTTGGAGCGTGCAGCCGAGGCATTGAGCGCGCTTGCCCAAGGCAAGTTGCGCGGAGCCGCGGTGCTCACCAACCCCTGAGGGCATATGCTCCGGCACCTACTCAGCCTCAGCTTCGGTCTCGTGTCCCTCGTCGTCGGCTCGGCACATGCGAGCTCCGCCGCCACGCAGGAGCTTAATGCAGCGCTTGCGAAGACAATCAGCCTGAAGCACGGTGCGGAGCTCTTTCACACCTGCGCCGCCTGCCATGGCGCGAGCGGCAACGGGTCCGAAAATGGCGACGTGCCGCGCATCGCCGGTCAACACTTCACGGTCATCGTAGGGCAGCTCGTCAACTATCGTCACGACGCAAGGTGGGACATTCGCATGGAGCACTACGCCGGTCGTCAGCTCCTCGCCGATCCGCAGTCGATCGCCGATGTCGCGGGTTACATCAGTCAACTCAGTGGCGAGCAGACGCGCAACGTCGGGGATGGCGAGCTCGTGCGTCATGGCGCGGCGGTCTACTCGGCGAAGTGCTCCCAATGTCACGGACCGACGGGCGAGGGGAGTGATTCGGCCCGTGTTCCGCGCCTCGCCGGCCAGCACTACGCGTACTTGCTGCGCCAGATGTACGATGCCGTGGACGGGCGGCGGCCGAATTTCTCGCGCTCGCACGTGAGGCTCTTGGCGAAGCTGCAGCGTGACGATTTCGTCGGACTTGCGGACTTCCTGTCGCGCAGCGAATGGACCGGACCGATCGCGCAGGTGACTCAGCTCACGCCTGAGCACTGATCATGTCCCCGCCCGATTCGCGAGCCGCTTCGCTCGTCGGGCTCACATCGGCGGAAGCGGCCGAGCGCCTGCGGCGTGTCGGGTACAACGAGCTTCCGGCAGCGGATCACCATTCCCTGTTGGCGCTGGTGCTGGAGGTGATTCGCGAGCCGATGTTCGCGCTGCTCGTCGGCTCGGCGTTCCTGTATGCATTCATCGGCGATCTCGGCGAAGCAGTGGTGCTCGGGCTGTTCGCGTGCGGCTCGGTTTCCATTGCGGTGATCCAGCGGGAGCGCAGCGAGCGAGTGCTCGAAGCGCTCCGCGATCTGACGAGCCCGCGCGCGTTGGTGATCCGCGATGGCGAGCGCCGTCGCATCCCGGGGCGCGAGGTGGTGCCGGGCGATCTGTGCATCGTGACCGAGGGGGATCGCATCCCCGCCGATGCCGTCCTCCTCGAGGGCGCGGACATTCACGTCGATGAGTCACTGCTGACCGGAGAGTCGCTGCCTGTCCGCAAGAAGCCCACACGTGAATCGGAGTCCATCGTCGCGGCGCCGCCCGGCGGAGAGGATTTGCCGAATTTGTTCTCAGGTACGTTGGTCCAGCGGGGCACCGGCCTGGCGCGCGTGATCGCGACGGGCTCGCGTAGCGAAATCGGCAAGATCGGCGGCGCCGTGCGCTCGATCGCGGCGGAGCCGCCGCGCTTGCAGACGCAAACGAAGCGGCTCGTGGTGATCTTCGCGATCGTCGGTCTGACCTGCAGCGCAGTGGCGGTGCTGGTCTACGGATACCTGCACGGCCAGTGGATTCAGGCGGCGCTCGGCGGCATCGCGCTCGGCATGTCGCTCCTGCCGGAGGAGTTTCCGCTCGTCCTTACGGTGTTCATGGTCATGGGCGCATGGCGGCTCTCGCGCTCGCGGGTGCTCACGCGTCGAGCGACCGCGATCGAGACGCTCGGTGCGGCAACCGTGCTGTGCACCGACAAGACGGGAACGCTGACCCGCAATGTCATGTCCGTGGGGTCTCTGCGGAGCTCGGACGCGACATGGTCGAGAGACCGCGGACACGAAGTCATCCGGCAACACGCATCGCTTGCGGAGCTGCTCAGAACGGCGACACTAGCCTGCGAGCCGCAGGCGCTCGATGCGATGGAGCGCGCCATCGTGCAACTTGCTGCGGAGTCAGGCGTGAGCAGCACGCAAGCCGGGCGTCTCGCCAAGACGTATCCGTTGCGCCCGGGCCTGCTTGCGTTCACGCAGGTTTGGCAAGCCGACCAGAGTGACGAATGCATCGTCGCGTCCAAAGGCGCTCCCGAAGCCATCGTCACGCTTTGTGCCCTGGATGCAGACCGGCGCCGGCAGATTGCGACCTGGGTCGACGAGCTGGCGCGGGAAGGCATGCGGGTGCTGGCCGTCGCGAAAGGTCGATGCTCGTCCGAGCGGCCTCCAGACTCCGTGACCGACGTGCCGCTGGAGTTCCTCGGCCTCGTGGCTCTTGCCGATCCCTTGCGCGACAGCGTGCCCGGGGCGGTTCGCGAGTGCCGCGCCGCCGGCATCCGCGTCATCATGATCACGGGCGACTATCCTGAGACCGCGCGCGCCATCGCTCGTCAGGCCGGCATCGCGGACGGTGCGCTGATCACGGGCGATGAGGTCGAGCGGATGGACGACGTAACGCTCGCCGACGCTGCTCGCTCGGCTACCGTCTTCGCCCGCATCAAGCCGAACCAAAAGCTGCGAATCGTCGCCGCGCTCAAAGCGAACGGCGAGATCGTCGCGATGACGGGCGATGGCGTGAACGACGCTCCCGCACTGAAAGCCGCGCACATCGGCATCGCGATGGGCGGGCGGGGAACGGATGTCGCGCGTGAGGCGTCGTCCATCGTGCTGCTTGATGACGATTTCGGCTCCATCGTGCGCGCGATCCGGGGCGGCCGCCGGATTTACGACAATCTACGCAAGGCGTTCGCGTACATTCTCGCGATCCACATTCCAACGGCGGGCTTGGCCCTGTTGCCCATTGTGCTCGGACAGCCGCTGCTGCTGACCCCCATGCTCATCGCGTTTCTCGAGCTGATCATCGATCCGGCATGCTCGGTCGTATTGGAGGCGGAGCACGAGGAGCGCAACATCATGAGCCGTCCGCCGCGCGATCCACGCAGCCCGTTGTTCAGTCGCGCTCTCGCCGGATGGAGCGTGCTTCAAGGAGTGAGTGCATGGGTGGTGGTCGCCGCGGTGTACTTGACGGCCCTTCGCATGCACATGCCGGACGAGGAGCTGCGCGCATTGACGTTTGTCGCGCTGATCGGCGCGAATCTGGCGCTCATCCTCTCGAGCCGTACATTCGGCAGCTCGTTGCTCGCTTCAGTCGCGCGACCGAATGCCTCGCTCGGCTGGGGACTCGGCCTCGTCGTCATCGCACTGGCCGTGGTTCTCGGGGTGCCCGTGGCGCGCAATTTCTTCGGTCTCGGGCCATTGCACGCGGACGACCTGTCGATCTGCGCCGGCGTGGCGCTCGCGCTCCTCGGCTTACTCAGCCTGCTCAAGCGCCTTTGGGGCGCGCAACTCGCCGCCTGACTTGCCGCGCTCAGGAGTGGGCGGGTACCTCGCTGTGCTCGAGAGCCATCACCATGGCGAACGAGCCGCGCAACCGCTAGGCGGCTCGCCTCGTGACGCGGCGAGTGGGAACAGCGGCACGCGCGGCAAGCGGTAGCCGGCTCACGAAGCCCGGTGGCTTCACGACTAGGACGTCGCAGTCGAGCGCATCGAGTATGCGCTCGGCCGTATTGCCGATGAATATCCGCTTGAGTCCGGAGCGCGAGACAGCTCCCATGACGACGATATCGCAGCCAATGTGACGCGCGAGCCGCGGGATCCCGCTGATTGGATGCTCACCCACTAGGTGTCGGGCAGTACGACCGACTTGCACGTTCTTCAGCAGCGGCTGCAGGAGTGCCCGCGCGCGCTCTTTCGCCCGAGCCTCGAGAATGTGAGTCGCCTCCGGATCGAGCAACTCCGAAGGTTTCGCGTCGATGGGCGTCGGCACGAATGCGTGCACGGCGTGCAGCTTGCCACGGAGCTGCTTGCGGAACAGATCGGCGATGCGCAGGATTTCCGCGTCCAGCTTGGCTGGTTTCGCGAAAGCGTGCGACGGATCGACGGCCGCCAACAAGCACGGCTTGCGATAGGGTTGCTTGTTCTTCACGAGCAGTACGGGGACGGGACTGTAGCGAAGGACATCCCAATCGGGCAGGCGCAGGAGCCAGGCGCCGCGGTGCGCGCCGGCGTGGCAGTCCACTACGATGAGATCGGCGTTGACGCGACTTGCACGGCGCACGACGGCCTCGCCCGCAGGCAGATCCCAGCTCGCATGCGTCGTCACGACGATTCCCCGATCGCGGAGCGGCTCTGCGACGGCTTCGAGCCAGCTCTTGAGTCGAACCTGCTCGTCATGCTCGATCTGTGGCAAGTACTGCGCGCCCAAGGCGTCCAGGCCGAGAGAGCTGGGTAGCCTCAGTGCATGGAAGAGCTCGATTTGCGCACCAAACGCGAGCGCGAGTTGGGCCGCCTTTTCGACGGCGGGCAGGCGCTTCGCCCTGGGATCGCGCACTCCGACGAGAATCTTACGAATCGAACGCATGTTCCGCTCTCCGCCGATCGCTGCATCGATCGTGGCGCGCGGCTTCGGGCGCAGCGTCGGGACGGTTGCTTAGGTCCTCGTGAACAGTACTTACAGGCGCCATGCGGCAGTCGCAAGGCCACTAAGCAAGCAGCTCTCGATGCGTCCGAGCACTTGATCCGCATTGGTCGGCTTGCTGGAGCACGGCGATGATCATGATGGACGCGGCGCCGACGCCGAGCGCATGCAGCCATCCGGCACTCGTTGCCAAGAAGATCGCTTTCAACGCGAGGCCGCTCGCCAGCCACAGACGCGAGATGCAGCAGCACCGCGCGATCCTCCGCGTCGCTCCGCATCCATCGTGAACCGGTTCACAAAGTTCATCCCGTGTCTTGAGATGGCGGTCAATCTAATGAGCCGTAATGGCAATCGCATACGTACGAGCACGGTATCGGCGGTGCAACGTACGCATGTGCGCGCTCGCCGCGATCCTCAGAATTCGGTCACCGAAGAGGGAGAGCGAATGACGAATCTTGGGAAGTCGATGGTGATGGGCTTTGCGCTGTTGATCAGCGCATGTGATGGGTCTCGTGACGAGCCCATCATCGTCGCGAGCGCGATCGAGTCTCGAACCGGTGGCTCGGCTCACGGCGACTTCGGCCCGCCGCAGGGCGCGCCGATTCAAGCGATTCTTACGAGCCCGCCCGCGGTGCCTCCGCCGGTGAATCGTGCGACGCCCGCCAAGGTCATCGTCGAGCTCGAAGTGAAGGAGATCGAGAAGCCGATCGCCGACGGCGTGATGTACACGTTCTGGACGTTCGGCGGCACCGTACCTGGCAGCTTCATCCGCGTGCGTCAGGGCGACACGGTTGAGTTTCACCTGCGCAATCACCCGACGTCCAAGATGCCGCACAACATCGATCTGCACGGGGTGACCGGACCGGGCGGCGGCGCGGCGTCGAGCTTCACGGCGCCGGGACACGAGTCGGTCTTCACCTTCAAGGCGCTGAATCAAGGCCTGTATGTCTACCACTGCGCGACGGCGCCGGTGGGCATGCACGTGGCGAACGGCATGTACGGCCTCATTCTGATCGAGCCTCCGGGCGGCTTGCCTAAGGTCGACCGTGAGTTCTATGTGATGCAGGGGGACTTCTACACGGTAGGCAAGTATCGTGAGAAGGGGCTGCAGCCCTTCGACATGCAGAAGGCAATCGACGAGCGCCCGACCTACGTGCTGTTCAACGGCGCGGAAGGCTCGATCGCCGGCGAGCACGCACTGACCGCGAAGGTCGGCGAGCGGATTCGCCTGTACGTCGGCAACGGCGGCCCGAACCTCGTGAGCTCGTTCCACGTCATCGGCGAGATCTTCGACAAGGTGCAGTACGAGGGCGGCACGAACTTCCAGGAGAACGTGCAAACCACGTTGATTCCATCGGGCGGCGCGATGATCGCGGAGTTCCACACGGAGGTGCCCGGCACTTACGTGCTCGTCGATCATTCGATCTTCCGCGCGTTCAACAAGGGCGCGCTCGGCATGCTGAAGATCGAAGGGCCGGAGAACAAGGCGCTCTATTCCGGCAAGGAGATGGACACCGTATACCTCGGCGATGCTGCAGTGGGCACCGCCCCCGTAGCAAAGGCCACCGCAGCGGCCGCGCAAGGCACCCTTACGATCGAGCAGCAGGTCGCCGCGGGCAAGGCGTTGTTCACCGGCACGTGCTCGGTCTGCCATCAGGACACCGGCAGCGGCATCCCGAATGTGTTCCCGCCGCTCGCCAAATCCGACTATTTCGCGACGGACAAGATGAAGGCCGTGCACGTTGCATTGAACGGCTTGTCAGGTCCGGTCACGGTGAAGGGGCAGCAATTCAACTCAGTGATGCCGCCCATGAGTCAGCTCAACGATGATGAGATCGCCAACATCCTCACCTACGTGTTGAACAGTTGGGGCAATAGCGGCGGCCGGGTGAGCGCGAGCGAAGTGGCTGCGGTCCGCATGAGCACGCCGCGCCCGCGAGGGGCGGCACAGTGAGGCGCGCGCTGCGCCGACGGAAGTGAACGTGAATCGATGGATTGCGCTGCTCGTCGTCATCATCTGGTGCGCGCCCGTGCACGCAGCGGAGATGGCGCGGGTGCCGGGCACCGAGTGGCGCTCGATTCTTCCCACCGGGACGAAGCGTGAAACCGTGCACGTCGCGTCCTTCATGCTCGATCGCACTCCTGTTACCAACGAGCAGTTCCTGTCTTTCGTGCGCGCCCATCCGGAGTGGCAACGAAATCACGTGCCCAGCGCGCTCGCGGACTCGGGCTATCTGCGTCATTGGTCCGGTGCGCAGACGCTTGGGCCGGGCGTCGACCCGCAGCAGCCCGTCACCGCTGTGAGCTGGTTCGCCGCAAGCGCTTATTGCGAGGCGCGAGGCGCACGCCTGCCGACTTGGTACGAATGGGAAGTCGCGGCATCCGCGGATGAGCGAGTGCGAGATGCCAGGCACCGCGCCGGCTGGCAGCAAAGCATCCTGAGTTGGTACAGCCGCCCCTCTACGGACGCACTCGCGCGCGTTGGCCGCGGGCCGGCCAATGTCTACGGCATTCACGACCTGCATGGGCTCGTGTGGGAATGGGTCGAGGACTTCAACTCGCTGATGATCTCCGGCGACAGTCGCGAGCAAGGCGACCCGGACATTCTGAAGTTCTGCGGCTCGGGAGCGCTCGCCATCGAAGATCGTGACAGCTACGCGTTGGCCATGCGGCTCGCGATGCTGTCCTCGCTGGAGGCGAACGCCACGACTATCAATCTAGGATTTCGCTGCGCTTCGGGCGCTTCGCAGGAACGACAATGAGCTTCTCGAGAATGACGATTGCGGCGCTCGCGTGCAGCGTAGCGCTGCTGCTGAATGCACCTAGCCAAGCCGACACGACGAGCCACTGGCCCGCCGATTCGGTCTACCAGATCGATCCCAAGCTCGAGACCTCAGACGGACGCACAGTCTCTTTTGCGTCGAGCGGACGCATTCGCATCGCGACGATGTTTTACGCGAGCTGCCCCATGGCGTGTCCGTTGCTCATCGACACGCTTCGCAATCTCGACGCCGCGCTTTCACCGGCAGAACGCGCGCAAGTCGACATCCTGCTGATCTCAATGGACCCGGAGCGCGATACGCCTGCCGCACTTGCGGGCTTGGCTCGCGAGCGGCACATCACGGACAAGCGGTGGACGCTGGCGCGCACATCATCCGCCGAGACTCGCAAGCTCGCTGCGATTCTCGGTATCCAATACCGCAAGCTCGACACGGGGGACTTCAATCATGCGAGCGTTCTGGTCCTGCTCGATGCCCAAGGCCGCGTGCTTGCCCGGAGCCAGAAGCTGGGCATGCCCGATCCCGCTTTCCTCATGCAACTGCGGGCGGCGGAACGCGTCTCGGCAAGCCGGCGCCCGTAAGCGCGTTGCCATGGTACGAGCCGATCTCTCACGACGACGGCGCTCGGGAATTGTCGAGAGAATCGCGTCAGCGAAGAATGATCGCCCGTGCGTGTGCGAGCACGACGGCGGTCTCGCTCTGCATCGATTCGAAGTAGCGGACGAACCGACGCGGTTCGGGCGCATCGTAAGGCGCGAGGTTGTGCGCCCAACGATAGCCGATGGGCTGATAGACGAGCTCGACCGATACGCTGAACGGCCCGTGTGATCGCTCCGAACTGATGGAGTAGACCACATCGTCGCCGCCACCCGTGAAAGACGGGTCGGCCAGCGCATCGCCGTGAACGGCGATCTCGGGCGACGCCGTGGTCTTGTTGAAGCCCCGGGGCAACAAGCGGTTGTCCTTGAGGTAACCGACGGCTGCGAGCAAGCCCGTCGTCACGTGTCCGGCGCGATCGCCCAGAATCGATTCGTAGATCTGCACCTGATCGGCGCTGCGAATCTCGCGATAGTGGGGCTCGAAGCGCGTGGGATCGGCATCGTTGTCGTTGCCTTGGATCGCGCCGTCGGGCTGGAGCGCGCCGGATTCGAACACCTTGGCGCCTTGGCCATCAGTCACCAGCACATGCAGCCATGCGCGGCGAGATGGATACGCCGTGGGCAACCGATGCCCGCCGAGGTTCTCGACGTGAACGCCAAATTGCAGACGACCGTCGCGCAGCGTGCCTTCATCGACGGAGACCCGCGCGGCGCTGGACTGCAAGTACTCCACCGTGCGGTTCGCGGCAGCCGCAAGCTCCGCAGGTTGCGCGGCGACCGCGAGATCGTCGCGATACCTGTTGAGCATTCGTTGCATGAATGCATTTGCCGCGACGAAGACGTGCCGCGCCAGCCCCTGCCGCGGCTCGCCCAGTACGCGCGAGATCTGCACGGGTTCGGACAGCGTCGGCATGTGACACGACTGGCAGCTCCGCTCGTTCGCGAAGCTGCTGTGCAGCCATTCCTGATACGGCGTCTGTTCGGGAAACGAGCCGATCGTCTTTCCGTCCGGGCCCAGCGCATTCGTGTGTAGCGTGTGGCAACTGGCGCACAACGCCGAGTCGCGGATGTGATCCGCACGAGTGGGCTCGAAGCCACCCGAAGAGCTGCGCATCACACGGCGCAAGCCCGCGTCGATTTCGAACGGCCCGAACTCCGCGCGATGCGACTCGTCGAGCGGCGCGGCGAGCAGAAACTGGCCGCTGAACGTCTGCGGAGTTCCGAGGCTCTCGGCGCTGATCTGATGACAGAGCGAGCAGGACACGCCGTCCAGCGCTTCACGATGCTCCTCACCGCCCGGCGGCCCGGCAAGATGCGTGAAGACTTGGCCGAGCTCACCGCGCGACTTCGCGTGATATCGCGCCATCGGCATGTGACAGCTCGCACACTCATCCTCGATTTTGGCTTGCGACTCGGGATGATCGAGCGACTCGCGCCGAACGCTCGCCTGCCAATACGGATCGCGCGCCGAATTCGCCATGATGCTCGGACGCCAGTCGAGGCCGATGGAGACATCTTGTCCGCCGGCCGTCGTCAGTCCGTTGTGACAGGCAAAACAGCGATCTGAGGTTTGAAACAGCGGAACCGCAGCGGGCGTGCCTGCGCGCGCGCTCGACGAGGCGATGCTCAGGAGCGCGAGCAGTCCCAGGATGGATCGCGGCGTCATGTGTTCACCATCCTTCCAACAGGCTGCCGTCGAACCAGTCCCACAACACGTAGAGCATCACTTGGCGCGGGCGGTCCGCTTTCTCCGTCACCGGCATGCGATAGCCGAGAGCGGCGCGAACGTGCTGGCGGGCACTGAGTGTGAGCTGCACTTCGGGAATCACGTCCCATTCGGTGCGCGCGCCATCTTCGAGATCACGCTGGCCGGTGATTTCCAGCATCGGCGACCATAAGCGGCCATAGCCGCCGCGTTCCGCGATGCTCTTGCCGAATGTCGTTCGCAGGAACGCGGTGCGCGGAACGGCGCGCGTGTGTCGGGGCACGTCGAGGCCGCCCTGCATTTGCAGATAGGTATTGCCGGGGAACAACACGTCATACGCGCCGAACGCCGTAAAGACGAGCTCGCCTGTCCCGAAGCCCTTGTCTTCGTTGCCGGTCGGTAGCGCAACCTCGCCTTGCAAGCTGAAGATGGAGCCGCGATGGCCGTCGGGGGCGAGGTGCGCGAACAGCACCCTTTTGAGTCCAACGGCGATGTCGCCGATGCCGCCGGTCAGACCGCCCGTGTCGCGCTGAGCGAAGCTGAAGGGCACGGCGACTTCGAGTTGGCCGCGCTTGCCGAGGCGATGCTCGTATGCGAGCTCGCTGTCCATGCCCGGGCCGCCTTGCGCGTTGAACGAAGAGGTCAGCACCGTTTCATCCTCCGGAAAGGCCTTTTCGGTCACGAGCGCGCGCGGCAGATTCAACTCGCCGCGAGGCCAGACGGCGTCCTTGCAGAAGCCGCGCAGATACGCGACGACGGCGTCGATCTGCTCATGCGTGAGCGCGTCGCCGAAGGCGGGCATGATCTGCGAGAAGCCGCGCGAGGGGCCGCCATCGCGAATGATCGACTTCCATGCGATGTCTTCCTCGGGCGTCGTTTGGTCGCAGCGAGTGAAGTCTGGAAACGTTGCGGGCGGCTCAAAGCCGATGAGCGCGCGCTCCGCGCCCGTGCCTTCGCCGCCGTGACAGCCGACGCAGGCGGCGTGATAGATGTCGCGCCCGTTGCGCAGGGTGGAGCGATCTGCGGAGTGCGCGACTGGGCTCAGGAGCAGCGTCATTGCGCCGAGGACCGCGAAAGCCGCAAGTGCAACGAATGTTGCAAGCGATTTGCATTTAGCGCGCTCGACTCTTGCGCCCCCCTCGAGCGAGTTGGCGATTGTCGTAGCACGCATCATTCGGATGGAAATGCGCGCTGTCTATATCCAGTAACTGCGTTGTCGGCAAGCGTGGCGGGACGAATTGTTCGCGGGCCGAGCACCGATAGAACGCATCCGACCAAGCCGTGAGAAGCGCCGAGCTCGACCTCCTTGCGTGATCGTTACAGCGATTGCTTCTTCGCATGCCTGCCCTCCGGACGAGCTGTCTATTCGACGTACCCTGGCAACATTCCGCTCGACGACACGTTCAAGGACACGCGCGTCGCGGCAGGCATCAATTGGAGCCAGCCGATCGCGCGGCTTTACACCGGGACTGCCGGACTGAGCTTCTCATCGGAGTACGACTACACCCACGCCGGCGTGAATCTTGGCCTGAGTCGGGATTTCAAGCAGCGCAACACGACTGTCAGCACAGGTGTTTCCTACTCCCAGATTGGATTGATCCAGTCGGCGGCGCGCCGATTCCGCTCTCGAGGATGCTGCTAGAGCCCTCGAAACGGGCATCCAGTTTCGATCTACCGGGTGATTTGCATGGAGGTGTACCGTGCAGCGCCGCTCCGGTTCATGACGAATACGGGGAAGCCAGGCACGTGGCTGGCTGACGCGGGGCGCATCTACGGGAATCTGCTCCGGGCGAGGCGCTGGCCGTGGCTGAACGCACACGCGCTGAGCCGACCGACGCGTCCGCTATCTCGCTCAATTCGCTGAGATCGCAACTCGCTGAGATCGTCAGAAGAGGAGAAGCCATCATGGCCGAACCTGTCACCCACGCAGCTTCTACGTCCCTTGATCCGGTCAGCAACGTGCTGAAGTGGATATTGCTTGCGGTGGCGTTGATTACGTTCGCGCTTCTCGGCTTGGCGACGGTCAAGACATACGAGCGATCGCCGCCGATACCTGAGCGATTCGTGAGCCCCGAAGGCAAGACTCTCTTCACCGCCGCCGATATCGTGGCCGGCAAGGGAGGCTTTCAAAAAGCGGACCTCATGGATTACGGCAGTCTCTATGGCATGGGCTCGTACTACGGGCAGGATTACACCGCGTATGGCCTGGTGCAGCTCGGTACTCTCACTCGAGATCGAATCGCGCGCGAGCGCTTTGGGGCCCCGTTCGATGCGCTGAGCGCGGATCAGCAAGCGGCCGCCACGAGCGCCATGCAGGGTCAACTGCAGACACCGGGCATCATCTCTACTGGGCCGGCGGGCCGAGCATGTGGGTGCCGATGGGCAGCATGTTCTCGTTCATCGAAGTGCTCCCGCTGGTGCTGCTGATCATCGAAGCGATCAACCACTACCGGCTCATCCGCCGACACGAGCAGTTCAGGTACAACGTCGCCTACCTGTACATCATCGGCGCGGCATTCTGGAACTTTGTCGGGGCTGGTGTTTTCGGCGGCGGCACGCTGAACGCGCCGCTCGTGAACTACTACGAGCACGGTACTTTCCTCACGCTCAATCACGCTCATACGGCGCTCTTCGGAGCGTTCGGTCTGCTGGCTATCGGTCTCGTGTACTTCTGTCTGCGGTATGCCGCCGGAGAACGAAGAGCATTCGACGAACGACTCGGCACCTGGGCATTCTGGCTGTACAACCTCGGACTGGTGCTGTGGGTCGTTCTCAACTTCTTCCCAATCGGCTGGCCGCAGCTCGACGCCGTCTTCGAGCACGGCCTTGCCTACGCCCGCAGCACCGAGTTCTACAACACGACGTCGGTGTGGCAGTGGTTACGGTTACCGGGTGACGTGTTGTTTGGCGCAGCCGCGCTTCTCATGGCGTGGGATTTCATCGCGAAGTGTGGCCCATTCATGCCGGGGCACCGCATCAGCGTCGCCACTGGGCCGGCCGCGATTCACACAGAGTAGCCGCGGCGCCTTTGCGTCGGCGGAGCGCGCGCGTCAGTGTGCTTCGACGCGCTTCACGGGATGGCAGCCGCCGTCGTGAAGCGCCTTCTCGTGCGGCTGCTCGGTGAAACAGAGTGGAGTGAGGGACACAGCTACAACGATTCAGGTCTTAGCTCGGAGGCGTGCTCTGCTACGTGCGCGATCCCGGTCAGCCAAGGCACTGGCGGCGTTCGCGCAATCTCGCGCCCCTACCGGGCGACCTCGACTTCACTGTGGGCGCGAGCCTGCCCATTTCGGGCCTGACTGCGTGGCAGGGACTGTTCGCGCACGGCCGCCTTCAGTCGGGGCAGAGCGTGCTCGTACACGGCTCAGCCGGTGCAGTCGGCTCGATGGTGACGCAGCTCGCGCGCGAGTTCGGCGCCTATGTCATCGGGACCGGGCGCGCCGCGCATCGTCAGGCGGCGCTCGACTTCGGCGCACAGGCGTTCGTCGATCTCGAGAACGACGTCCTCGAAGACGTCGGCCGCGTCGATCCGGTGTTCGATGTCCTCGGCGGGGACATCGGGAAGCGGTCCGCAGGCCTGGTTCGAGCCGGAGGGACACTGGTGTCGCCGGTCGGGCCGCCCGAGGCCCGGCCTGCCGAAGGGCTCGCGGTCGACTTCGTCGTCGAGTCCGATCGTGCGCAACTGGGTGAGATCGTGCAGCGGGTGCGCGACGGACGACTGCGCACGAACATCGGCAACGTCTCGCGCCTCGATGAGGCCGTTGCCGCATTCAACCCGCCCAAGCGACGCAGGGGAAAGACGATCATCCGCGTTCGCTCGTGAGCGCCGCGCTCGGATCGAGCGTGCGGGCGACGCGGCGGGCGGTGCTTTGCTCACGCGGGAGCCGCCGAGCCCGCTGAAGACGGCAAAGCGTTCCTCACCCCATCGCCGCTGGCACGAGCTCCGCAATGACGGTGCTCGTCTGGCGGTCCAGATCTCTACCGCGACCAGGGAAGCCATTACCACGTTTGTTGCCGGAGGCAACGACCTGTTCGATAACCGTGCAGGCGGTTTCTACAGCAACTCGCGTGCAAATCGCGCCTGTATTCACTTCCATACATCGGTCATTGTCGCAGCGTTTACGTGACGGGCACGCTGTCCGCTACGCAGCTAGTGACACCTCTCGCGCATTGACCCTCGCATGAGACATGCGCGAGAGTCCGCGCCCACAACAAGAACAACAACGAAGTAGCGGCAGGGGGATCGCGGGTGTTCTCGGCGTTCGGGATAGCTCGTGGCGGCAGCTGCGGCCTCCAGTCGTGCCCAAAAACTACAGGTGCTGGAGGTCTCTCTCGATGAAATGCGGTAACAAGGCGCTGCGCCAAGAGCAGCGAATTCCCCTTCAATCCAATCTCGTTGGCATGGCCGTCGCCGCGGTGCTCGCGGGCGTGCCGCTCTCGGTGCCGACGAGCGCGCGGGCGCAAGACCAGTCGCCAGCGCCCGAGCTCGAAGAGGTCACCGTCACGGGCTCACGCATCGTGCGCCGTGATCTGGTGTCGAACAGCCCACTCGTGACCGTCGATACCGCAACGCTCGAAAACAAATCGGGCGTGAACATCGAGAGCTACTTGAACCAGCTCCCGCAATACAATCCGGCCGCGTCGCCGGTCACCACGCAGTTCGACGTGCAGATTTCGCCCGTGAATTCGGTGGGCGTCTCGACGATCTCGCTGCGCGGCTTTGGTCCGAACCGCAGCCTCACGCTCGTGAACGGCCACCGCATGACGCCCATCAACGCGCTCATGTGGTCGGATATCAACGGCATCCCGTCGTACTTGATCAAACGCGTCGAAACCATCACCGGCGGTGCGTCGGCCGTCTATGGCGCGGACGCGATGGGCGGTGTCACGAACTTCATTCTGCGCGACGACTTCCAGGGTGCCGAAGCCGACATCCAGCGCACGGAGCTTGAGGCGGGCGACGGGGCCGAGACACGCGGCTATGCGATGCTGGGCACCAACGTGGCGGACGGTCGCGGCAACATCACGATCGGCGCGGAGTACTACCGCCGCGGTGAGGCGCTGAGAAGGAACCGCGACTTCTACACGGATGCCTGGAGCGATCCATGGACGCCCACGGCAGACCTGTTCGTGTTCGGGTACAACGGCTACAACACCGGCTTCTTCAACGCGCCGAGCGGGCCCGCGCTGAGCGCCGTCTTCCAGAGTGCGCCCGGCCAGAGCCAGTGCGCCGTCAGCTCAGTCAACTGCAACATCCTGCAAGGGTTCCGCTTCAATACCGACGGCACGATGTTCAATCTGTCAGGCAACAACCTGCAGAAGTTCCTGGATCATGGCGGCGTGATCGACGGGAGGAAATATGCCATTCAGAAGACATACGACACGACGACGCTCGCCCAGGGCCAGCTGATCGACACCCTGAAATGGAACAACGAGGAGGGGCTGATCGAGTCGCCGCAGACGCGGTATTCGTTCTTCGGCTCGGGCAAGTGGAGCGTCACGGACGACGTGAGCTTCTTCGCACGCGTGACGTACGCCGAGAGCAAGACGAGCACACGCCTGATCCCCACCAACGCGAGCTTCGGTTGGGAAGCCCAGGTGCCGTACAACCCGACCACCGACAGCCCGATTCTTCCCACGCTGGACCCGTCGCTGTTCGCAGCAGCGATCGCGGACCCGACGAACCCCGCGTACGCCAACCCGAGCTTCATCGCGCATGGCCAGCCCGGTGCCCAACACCCCGTTCCCGTGGAGATGGCGGTGCTGCTGAACAGCCGGCCCAATCCCGCTGCGAGCTGGATCGCGGAGACGTACCCGGACGGGAGCTTCCCGCAACGCGCGACCCTGAACACCAACAACGTCTGGCAGATCGAGACGGGCTTCGATTTCAAGCTGCCGGTGAAGGACTGGACCGGCGAGTTCTACTGGTCCCGCGGACAGTCGAGCACCTACAACGTGGCCATCGGCGACAACTCGCTCACCCGCTGGCGCGCACTGGTGAGCGCGCCGGACTACGGTCGCAACTCCCGCCTGTTCGGCAATGCGAACGGGGCTTCGCCGAACTTCGGTACAGTGCCGGTGCCCTGCACCAGCGGCTTCTACGAAACGCTCTTCTTTGGCGATGCGGTGCCCAGCGACGATTGCAGGTACGCTGCGGAGGCACCACTGCAAGCGCGCACTCAGAATCAGCAGGACATCGGCGAGCTGACTTTCCAGGGCGGCCTGTTCAATGGGTGGGCCGGCGAATGGCGCGGTGCTCTGGGCGTCCAGTATCGAAAGAACGCCGTCCAGTTCAACCCCGACATCCTGCAGTCGACCGCCTCCTTCACCGACCAGGTGATCGGCGTGTATCCCACCGGTTACCTCGATGCGTCTCTCAACGTCAAGGATTACTACGGCGAGTTGCTCGTTCCCGTCCTCTCGGATTTGAAATTCCTGAAGCGATTCGAGCTGGAGCTGGGAGGGCGTGAGTCCGACTATTCGACCACCGGCAGGAACTTCACCTTCAAGATCAACGGCAACGTCGAGCTGAACGATTGGGTGCGCTTCCGCGGCGGCTTCAATCGCGCGGTGCGCGCGCCGAATCTCGGCGAGCTCTACTTGCATCTGCAGGAGATCTTCACCGCGGACGGTCGTTTCGGCGATCCGTGCGGCGTGCGCTCCAATGCGCCGTTCGGCGCGGGCGGCTCGGGGCCTGATCCTGTCGTGACACCGGGAGAGACTGCCCCGGTCATCGCGTCCGGACAGACTGCCGCAGGCGCGCAGAGCACGAAGCTCATCTGCCAGGCGCAGATGGGCGCGGCCGCCAATCAGTTCTACAACGTGGCCAACGCGCCTGCCGCGGCCGGCGGCGCCTTCGCCTGGGTGTACAACGAGGGCAGTCCGGACCTGAAGCCCGAAAGGGCGGATACATGGACCGCCGGTGTGGTCTTCAATTCACGCGCGGACAGCCCATGGCTCTCCAATCTGTCGCTCGCTCTCGACTGGTGGAAGTTCGACATCACGGATGCCATTCAGCAGTACTCGATCGATTACGCACGATATCTCTGCTACGGCACGGTGATGGTGACCAACCCCGTCGAGGCGGCGGCGCAGGCGGCGACGGAGGCGTGCCAGAACGTGC
Source organism: Steroidobacteraceae bacterium (assembly GCA_035548535.1). Lineage (GTDB taxonomy): Bacteria > Pseudomonadota > Gammaproteobacteria > Steroidobacterales > Steroidobacteraceae > JADGHX01. The sequence continues at coordinate 880 of DASZSS010000066.1, read as the reverse complement.
CGCGCAACGCGGGCAACGGCAATCCGACCACTGCGCTGGTCCGGTACGACAACCAGGCTACGATCGCGACCCAGGGTCTCGACCTGCAGCTCAACTGGTTTGCCACGCTCTCGGACCTCGGGCTCTCGAAGGTGCCCGGGCGCTTCGGCGTGAACATGCAGGCCACCTTCCTGGATTACTACAAGACCAAGCAGTCTGCGTTGCCGTTCGACGTCGAGACCGACTGGAAGGGCTCGCTCGGCCCGACGCTGAGCGGGACCAACCCGGGCGCCTATTCCTACAAGCTCGCGACCGCATTCAACTATCAGCTGCCGAGATGGAACTTCAATCTCCGCTGGCGGCATCTGCCGTCGGTCTGGCCGGCGAACAAAGCCACGGAGGACGCGATCATCAAGAACAACGAGAGAGTCGCGGCGGGCGGTGATGGAATTCTGCTGAGCTACACGCCGGGAACGGCGATCAAGACGCCGAGCTACGACCAGTTCGACTTCTCCTTGACGTGGGCGATGAACGACAAGTTCATGGTGCGCGCAGGCGTCGACAATCTCTTCGACAAGGATCCGCCGGTCGTCGGCGACAACAGCAACAATCCCAGCGCCGCCGGAGCACGGCGTGGCTACACGCCCGAGGAGTACCCGGATCCGAAGGATCTCGTGAACGTCTGCCATGGTGCTCCGGGTTGCCAGCCCCCGACCAGCTACGTTCTGCCGAGCAGCGGAGCGGGGTTCACGAGCCCGGGGTTCTACGACAACCTTGGACGTCGCTACTTCGTGGGCTTCAAGGCGAATTTCTGAGCGACATCGGGACGATGCTGGCGATCGAGGTGGCGAGCCCCGCGGCTCGCCGCCTCCTCGCGCAAGGCGGCAGGTCATGAAGAAGA
>DASZSS010000065.1:0-2290 GCA_035548535.1 Steroidobacteraceae bacterium | reverse complement strand
TCGATGCCTGAGCGTTTCCGGGCGGAACTTGCGCCTTCGGCGGCTCGGCTTGCGGGGCCGAACACTCTCCGGACAGAGACCTCAACGGGCGCGCGGATGATACCAGTTGGCGCGCGCTCGGCGCACAATTCGTGCCTATGACAAAAGCCACAGCTCTCGTTTCGACCCTCGTCCTGCTCTGGGGCACGGCCGCCGCCTCGGAGGACCCGTTGAAGGAAGTGGCCGCGCTCGAGCGCGCCCGCTTCCAGGCGCAGATCGCGATGGACGTGCCGGCGCTGCGGTCCATGCTCGCGGACGATCTTTATTACTGCCATTCGAGCGGGGTGTGCCAGAACAAGGAGCAGTTCATTGGCTTCGTCACCTCCGGCACGAACAAATACCTGGCGATGGATGTCATCGATATGAAGCCGCGGCTCATCGGCGATGCCGTGGTCGTGAACGGCAAGCTGGATATCCGCGTGGTCTCCGACGGCAAGGAACAGCACTTCCAGGGCATCTACACCGACGTCTATGCGAAGCGCAAAGGCCGCTGGCAGCTCGTGACCTGGCAATCGACGCGCATTCCATGACGGCGAGACGCCACAGCGTTCCGGTTCGCATCGGGGCGGTGCGCGTCGGGGGCACGCATCCGATCGTCGTGCAGTCGATGACCAACACCGACACCGCGGATGTCGAGGCCACCGCGCAACAGGTCAAATCGCTCGCGCGCGCCGGCTCGGAGCTGGTGCGCATCACCGTGAACACGAGCGAGGCGGCCGCGGCCGTCGCGCCCATCCGCGACCGTCTCGCGCAGCTCGGCGTCGACGTGCCGCTCATCGGCGACTTTCATTTCAACGGGCACAAGCTGCTGCGCGAGCACCCCTCGTGCGCGGAGGCGCTCGCGAAGTACCGCATCAACCCGGGCAACGTCGGGCGCGGCAGCAAGCGCGATCCGCAGTTCGCGGAAATGATCGAGGTCGCGTGCGAGTACGGGAAGCCCGTGCGCATCGGCGTGAACTGGGGCAGCTTGGATCAGGACTTGCTGACGCGCCTCATGGATGAGAACAACTCACTCGAGCAGCCGCTTTCCGCGCAGCAGATCATGCGCAAGGCCGTGGTGATGTCCGCGCTCGACAGCGCGCGGCGCGCCGAGGAGCTCGGGCTGGCGCACGATCGCATCATCCTCAGCGCGAAGGTGAGCGGGGTGCAGGACCTCATCGCGATCTATCGCGATCTCGCCGCGCGCTGCGAGTACCCGCTGCATCTCGGGCTCACCGAGGCGGGCATGGGCTCGAAGGGCATCGTCGCCTCCACGGCGGGCATGGCCGTGCTGCTGCAAGAGGGCATCGGCGACACCATTCGCGTCTCGCTCACACCCGAGCCCGGCGGCGATCGCACCAATGAGGTCATCGTCGCGCAGGAAATTCTGCAGACGATGGGGCTGCGCTCGTTCGCGCCGATGGTCGTTGCGTGTCCCGGATGCGGGCGCACGACGAGCACCGTGTTTCAGGAGCTCGCGCAGCAGATCCAGTCGCACATCCGGCACCGCATGCCGGAGTGGCGCAAGCAGTACGTCGGCGTGGAGGACATGACGGTCGCGGTGATGGGCTGCGTCGTCAATGGCCCCGGCGAGAGCAAGCACGCGAACCTCGGCATCAGCTTGCCGGGCACGGGCGAGCGGCCGGTGGCGCCGGTATACGAGGACGGCGAGAAGACGGTCACCCTGAAGGGCGACCGCATCGCCGAGGAATTCCAGGAGCTGGTCGAGCAATATGTGGCGCGCAAGTACGCGCGCAAGGAGACCGCATGACCGAGCTCAACGAGATGAAATGCGTGCCGTGCGAAGGCGGCGTCGAGCCGCTGACGCCCGCGCGCGCCCGCGAGCTGCTGGCGCGGCTGAATCCAGAGTGGGATCTCGCGGCCGATGCCCGCTCCATCCGCCGCGAATACAAGTTCAAGGATTTCTACCGCACGATGAGCTTCGTGAACGCGCTCGCGCACATCGCGAACCTCGAAGACCATCACCCGGACCTCGAGGTCGGCTACGGCTATTGCCGTGTCACGTTCATGACGCACGCCATCAAGGGACTGTCGGAGAACGACTTCATCTGCGCGGCGAAGATCGATCGCATCCCGCTCAGTTGAAGGCGGTAACGCCGCGCGTCACGAGTGGCGTGCGCTGCGGCGACGGCGCTACGCGCTGCGCTGGACCTTCGCTGCCGCCGGCAGCTCGCCAGCCGTTCCGAGCGCACGCCGGATGAACAGCCGCTTGAGCTCCTGGCTGCGATTGACCCATCCGAGACCCCGCTGC
>DASZSS010000064.1:0-2620 GCA_035548535.1 Steroidobacteraceae bacterium | reverse complement strand
GTAATGCCGCTGAAGAGCCACCACAGCAATCCCCAGATGAAGAGCAAAGAAGGGAACGGACGCTCGTACATCTGCAGATCGTCGCGAATGCGCTCGAACATGCGCGAAGCGAACACCGACGCGAACGCGATCATCATGCCGCCGAGACACGCGCTGTTCAGCACGGGCACCGCGCTATGCGGCGCGTCGAGATCGGCCATGAAGATGATGCCGCTGGCGATTTGCAGCAGAGTGCCGGCGGCGCGCGGAAGCCGCCGTTGCTGCCGGCATCCAACCCACACGAGCGCCGCACCTTCGAGCGCCCATGTCGCCGCGCTCCAGCGACCGTCGAGCGCGAGCGGCACAGCGAGCGTGAGGAAGGCGACGCCGAGCGCCATGAACGCTTCGACGAGCAGACGCTGCGTTTCGCGCTTGCCGACGTAGAGGAGCCATGCGAGCGCGAGATACAGCGCGCTCACCGCAACCGCGCTGTAGGCCGCATAGAACGGCCAGTTGTGGACCATCGCGGATTGCAGACCGAACGCGACGACAGGCACGCCGAACACGAGCGTGCCGTCGACGTAGCCGCGCAGGATGGGTCGCTGGCGCAGCGAGAACAGGATTGCGATGACGATGTAGAGCAGGAAGAACGCGATCAGGAACGGCTCCGTGCTCGCGAACAAACTCGGTCTGTACTTGAGCACGCCCCACGCGGTGCCGATCACGAACGTGAACAGGAAGCCGACGACGTTCAGCGGGCGCCATGCCTTGAACCACGCGATGGCGAGGATGCCGAGGTTGAGCACGCCGTAGTAGCTGAACAGCACGACGTGATTGCCCTCGCCCGTTGAGGCGAGGACGGGCGCGAGGAAGCCGCAGCCGATCGCAAGCAACGCGAAGGCCATCGAGCTCTGCAGGATGGCGAGCGCTGCTGAGAATGCGGCCAGCAGCACCAGGACCAGGAATGCGGGGCCCGGCGCGAGGACGTGGAACAGGCGTAACGACGCGAAGACGGTGAGATACAGGATGCCGATCGCACCGCCTTGCACGGCTAGCGCGTAGCCGGGGCGCTTGTGACGCAGGCGCCAACCAATGACGAGCAAGACGATGGCGCCCAGCGCCACGCCGGTCAGGCGCAGCTCAATGGGTACGTGGGTGTGCTCGGCGATGTAGCGGAGCAGGAAGGCGACGCCGATAAAGAGGATGACGACGCCGACACGAACGAGCGTATTGCCACTGGTGAAGAAATCGCGGATGAAACGGAAGACCAGGTTGCCGTCGCGTGGTGGGGCGGCGGAGTTGCTGTACGAGCGCGCTTCGTTAGCCGACGCGAGAGCGCCGGGGTCGCGCGCGGCGACTTGCGGTGACGCCTCGTTCGGCGATGAAGAGCCCCACGCCGGCGTTGAACCCGCGGCGCTAGCGGATGGACGTGGACTGGCTTCGGTTCGGGGCGCGGGAGCGCCGAAGTGAGGCGCGGCAGTTTGCGGTGACGCCTCGCGCGGCGACGAAGTGGCCCCGCCGGGCGTTGCGTCTCGCGCGGTCTCTCCCGGCGAGGAAGAACCCCACGCTGGCGTCGAGTCTCGCGCCGCCTCGCGCGCCGATGGCGTGACGCGCTGTGAGCTATCGGCCGGGGTGGTGCCGCGCGCGGCGGACTGCTTGCGCAGCGATGTCAGCTCGCGCTCGAGATCCTGCATGCGCGTGCGCATCGCGATGATCTCGGCGATCCCGACTCCAAGGAGCGCACCCACGACCGCGCCGAACAGCTCGCGCGCGCCGCCCGCCAGCGCCAGGCCGAGTAGCGCCCCGCAGATGACCAGGATCACTCGCATCGCTGCAGTCTCGGCTCCAGTTGTGACCCGCGGCGTCTTGTACCGCGAAGGCCCTGCTACGGTAAAGCATCAGGCAGACGGGGAAGAGTCCGCGCCGCCCGCCGCCGCCGCCGCGCGCTCCAACGTGAAATAGAACGTCGCGCCCTGCCCCGGCGCACTCTCCGCCCAGATGCGCCCGCCGTGCCGCTGCACGATGCGCTGGACGATGGACAGCCCGACCCCCGTCCCCTCGAACTCCGAGGCCGGATGCAGGCGCTGGAACACGCCGAACAGCTTGTCCGCGCGCCGCATGTCGAACCCGGCGCCGTTGTCGCGCACGAAGTAGACCGTTTCGCTCCCCTTCCGCCGGCTTCCGACCTCGACGCGCGGCGCGGCCGTCTTGCGGCTGAACTTGAATGCATTCGACAACAAGTTCGACAGCACTTGTTCGAGAAGCGATGCATCTCCGTGGCAGTCCGGAAGGTCCCCGATGACCACCTCGACCGCGCCGTCCTGGGGCCGCAGCTCCGTCGCGAGACGCCGCGCGATGTCGCCGAGCGCGACCGGCCTCTTCTCGAGCGGCTGACGACTGAAGCGCGAGAACGCCAGCAGGTCCTCGATCAGCCGGGTCATCCGTGCGCCGCCCTCTTCCACGCGCGCGAGCAGCGCACGGCCTTCCTGCGGCACGACGTTGCCGAAATCCTCGAGGAACACGCGCGAGAACTCGCGGATGGCGCGCAGCGGCGCCCGCAAGTCGCGCGACACCGAGAACGAGAACGACTCGAGATCCTGATTCGCGAGCGCCAGCTCCTGGTTCGCGATCTCGAGCTCGC
>DASZSS010000063.1:0-5509 GCA_035548535.1 Steroidobacteraceae bacterium | reverse complement strand
TGCGGCCTCGCGACCCGGCGTCCCGAGATGTGGCCGTGGGTGCCATGGGGAATAGCACGAAGTCGTCCCGTAGTCAGTTGCGGCGGCGTCTTCGGCCATAGCCCGCGAGGGAGTGGCAGCTTGTTGCGCGGATCGTCTCGTTGATCAGGGCCGCGTCCTGCGGGACGACCGACGCCATACGACGCAGCTCCTGCAGATCGAGCTAAGCGATCGGGCGGCCCTCTAGGAGAATACGCCCAGACCGCGTTTAACGAATCCGGCTGCGTGCGCCCAGACGAGGGAGAACACCTCCGGTGCCCGGCGGGCGCTTCTCCTGATCTTGGCCATCCTTGACAACATGGACCGCCCTCCTTGATGCCGGTGCCTTGGTGCCAGTTGGTTACGATGTCTTTCGCTGTGCGCGCGACAATTCACCCGCGAGTCGCTTCGCACACCGGGCACCGAAGAGATCCGGGTGCAAGGCGCGGTACCGCTTGACGCACGAGTACAGGGTCGAGGGATCGCGCTGAAGCTGGCGGGCCACTTCAGAGAGCGTCATGCGCTCGTATTCGGTCGCATACCAAGTGATGACGGCGCGAGCGAGCGAGAGCTGACGCTGCCGAGAGGGCGACAGTACTTGCGCCGACGTCACATTCAAAAGGCGCGAGACGGTCGTCACGATGTCGTGGAAAGATGGGCGCTTCGCCGAGTGAAGGAGTTGACGCGCGCTGCCAGGGACTCCACTTGACAGCGGTGCTCCCGCAGTCTGTTTCGCGCGCATCAGCGCCAGTCCGATTCTGCGCGGCCGTGGCGGCGACGAGTCCGAGACCTGCGAGATGAATTGTTCGTATCCGTGCCGGGACCAGACGCCCTGCCGCCGAAGTCGGCGACGCACGACCTCTGTCGTCAACCACGGAATGAGCACGTGCCCCAGATAGGCGCCGTGACTACTGAGGGGATACTTCGCAGGGTCGACCACCAGTCCGGTTGCGATCGGCAGTCGGTGGATATAGCGGACAAGCTCGGGGAGGTGCTCCGGCGAGTCAAGCGCGGCTACACGGTAGGGATGCTGAAATCGATGGCCGCTTTGTCCGAGGCGTCGATTCACAGCCCGAGAGTATGGGCGTGCGATCCGCATGACGATGCGCCCGAGAGGCATCTCTCCCAACTGGATCGCGAAATGCGCGGAGCTCGGTAACCAGCAGAAGGCGTGGATCGCGGCCTGTGCGCGTTGGATCGCCTGGGAGACAAGTTCCTCGAAGTGCGCGCGATCGGCCGGATGAGGGAACAGCGCCGCATCGGCGTTGCCCTTTAGCACTAAGTAGAACCTATCTCAAAATCGCACAGCTGATCTGATCGGCATACAATTGCCGCCCGTGATCCGATTGACCGACGAGCAGTGGGAGCGCATTCGGGGGCATTTTCCCGAGGAACACATCCCTGATGATCGTCCTGGTCGAAAGCCGATTCCGGCTCGCAAAGTCCTGGATGCGGTGCTCTGGATCCTGAACACCGGCGCGCAGTGGCACATGCTTCCGCAGTGCTACCCCAACTACAAGACGGTACATCGTCGCTTTCAGCAGTGGTGCCAGAGCGAAGTAATCCGAGCTGCGCTCACCGATCTTGCGAATGCGCTTCGCGAAGACGGTGAGATCGACGAATCCGAGTGCTACATCGACGCCACCTTTGCCTCGGCGAAAGGTGGTGGCGAGCAGATCGGACCGACGCGACGAGGAAAAGGCGTAAAAATCATGGCGATAGTGGATCGCCATGGCTTGCCGCTGGCGGTGACCACGCATGCCGCGAATCACCATGAAGTCACACTCGTGCAGCTGACCTTCGACTTCTACATGATCGAAGCCAGGCCGGAGAATCTGATCGGCGATCGCGCGTACGACAGCGACCCGCTTGATGCCGAGCTTCGCAAGCAGGGCGTTGAAATGATCTCCCCGCATAAATCCAACCGCGTCAAACGCGCGACGCAGGACGGACGGCGGCTGCGTCGCTATCAGCGGCGCTGGATCGTCGAGCGATTCTTTGCATGGATGCAGTGGCATCGGCGGCTCGTCACGCGGTGGGAGTACTACCCAGCCAACTTTCTCGGATTCGTGCAGTTGGCGGCCATGTGTATTTTGCTAAAACGATTTTGAGATAGGTTCTAGTGGCCTGTAACAACCATTTATAGACTATGATCGCGTACATGACATACGCGATCACGTTGACGAACTGGGAACGCATGGAACTGACGCGGCGAGCGAACAGCCGAAGCGGGCGCGCGGAGCATGCGCGACGCGCACGGTTGATTCTGCTTTTGGCCGAAGGCCATACGTGGGACGAAGTTTCCGAACGCATCGACTGCAGTCGCGGATTCGTGGCGAGCTGGAGCAGGCGATTCACCGAGCAGCGCATTGCCGGACTGTACAGCCGCCATCGCGGGCAGGTTGCCAGTGTGCTCACGCCGAAGCTCGAAGCGCGTGTTCTGGAGGTGACCCGGCGTGCGCCAGCCGACGGCTCCACGCATTGGAGTACACGCGCGCTCGGTGCGCACCTGGGACTCTCTCACATGACGGTGGCGCGCGTGTGGCGCAAGCACGGGCTGCGCCCGCATCGGCTCGAACGCTACATGGCCTCGAATGATCCGGACTTCGAGAGCAAGGCGGCGGACATCATCGGGTTGTATCTGAACCCACCGCAGCACTCGGCGGTCTTTTGCGTGGATGAAAAGACTGCCATTCAAGCACTTGATCGCAAGGATCCCGTCCTGCCGCTGTCTCCGGGTCGCATCGAGAGACACGGCTTCGAGTACTACCGGCACGGGACACTCTCTTTGTATGCCGCCTTCAACACCAAGACTGGTGAGGTGCTGGGGAAAGCCGCCGATCGACACACCTCGGCGGAGTTCGTCGCCTTCCTCAGCGACATCGTCGCGAACCAGCCGCGCGGCAAAGAAATCCATGTGATCGCAGACAATCTCTCCGCACATAAGACCGATCGCGTGGATGAATTCCTGCAGGCCCATCCGAACGTCCACATGCACTTCACGCCGACCTACTCGTCCTGGCTTAACCAGGTCGAGCTGTGGTTCGCCAAGATCGAGCGCGATGTGATTGCGCGCGGGGTGTTCACTTCGGTCAACGACCTTCGCAGAAAGCTCATGCGCTACATCCGCCAGTACAACAAGGCGCCCCGCACCGTGAAGTGGAAGTACGCCGATCCGAGTCGCCATATCAGTACTGAATCAGTTGTTACAGGCCACTAGCATGCTGGCCAAAATCGTTCAGGCGGCGCTGCGCTTTCCGTGGCTCATGGTCAGCGCCGCAGCCCTGCTCGTCGTGTTCGGCGTCTCGACGCTCATCAACGCCAAGTACGATGTCTTTCCCGAGTTCGTCCCGCCGCAGGCGGTGATTCAGGTCGAAGCCCCGGGACTTGCGCCGGAAGACGTGGAGCGCCTGGTCACGCAGCCGCTCGAGAACGCGATCAACGGCGGCGCGAACATCGAGGCGGTGCGCTCGGAGTCCATTCAGGGCCTCTCCACCATCACCGTGACTTTCACCGAGGGCACGGACATCTTCCGCGACCGGCAACTGCTCGCCGAGCGCGTGGCGCAGGCCGCGCAGAGCCTGCCACCCACCGCGCACACTCCGGTGCTCGCGCCGATGACATCTTCGACCATGGACGTGCTGAAGATCGGCTTCGTCAGCCACACGATGAGCGGCATGGAGCTGCGCTCGCTCGTCGACTGGACCGTGCGGCCGCGCATCCTCGCCGTTCCCGGCGTGGCGCGCGCGATCGTCTACGGCGGCGGACGGCGCGAGATTCAGATACAAGTCGATCCGAAGCGCCTCGCCGCGTTCGGTGTGACGCTCGCCGAGGTGTCGGCCGCGGCTCAGGCCGCGACGGGCATCCGCGGCGCGGGGTTCATCGACACGCCGAACGAGCGCATCCTGCTCACCAACCTCGATGTCGGCCGCACGCCCGAGGCGATCGGCGAAGTCGTCGTCACGCAGCGCGACGGCGCCAACGTCCGCTTGCGCGATGTGGGGCGGGTGACGTACGGACCCGAGCCGAGTTTCGGCGATGCGCGCGTCCAGGGCGAGCCCGATGTGTTCGTGAGCATCGGCAGCCAGTATGGCGCCAATACGCTCGAGGTCACGCGCGCGCTCGAAGCTGCGCTCGCCGAGCTCGCCCCGATGCTCAAAGCGCGCGGCGTCACGCTCTACGCGAACCTGCATCGCCCGGCGAACTTCATCGAAATCGCGCTCCGCAACGTGCGCGACTCGCTGCTCTTCGGCGCGGCGCTGGTCATCGTCGTGCTCGTCCTGTTTCTCAAGAGCTGGCGCACGGCGCTTATCTCCTTCGCGACCATCCCGTTGTCTCTGCTGATCGCGGTCATTGCGCTCGACCGGATGGGCTGGACGCTCAACACGATGACGCTCGGCGGGCTCGTGGTCGCGATCGGCGTCGTGGTTGACGATGGCATCATCGACGTCGAGAACATCGTGCGCCGCCTGCGGCTCGCCACCGTGGAGCAGCGGCGCTCCGCGTTCGACGCGCTGATCTTGAATGCGTCGCTCGAAGTGAGGCGGCCCATCATTCTCGCGACGCTGGTCGTGGGTCTCGTGTTCGTGCCCATCCTGTTCCTGCCGGGTCTGCAGGGCAGCTTCTTCGCTCCGTTGTCGGCGGCATTCCTGCTGGCCACGTTTGCATCGCTCCTGATCGCGTTGACGCTCACTCCGGCGCTGGCGCTGCTGCTCCTGCGCGGCGGCTCGCACGTTCCGCGCGAGCCGCGTTGGCTGCGGCGGCTGAAGCTTTCGCAGCGCGCGATGATTCGTCGCCTGAGTCGACACGTCGCGACGCTGCTCGTCGCAACGCTCGTCGCCGGCGCGGTTGCGGTGTTTGCGCTGACGAGGTTCGGAATGCAATTGCTGCCGGACTTCCGCGAGGGGCACTTCGTCGTGCAGATCGTCACGCAGCCCGGACTGAGCCTGGCCGAGATGACGCGCCTCGGCGAGCGCATGAGTCGCCGCATCCTTGCCGTGCCGGGGATCGCCACCGTTTCGCTGCAGGTGGGGCGAGCGGAAGCGGGGGAGGATACCTGGAGCCCGAACCGCGGCGAGCTGCACGTCGAGCTCAAACCGAACCTGCCGGGTGCCGAGCAGGCGCGGATCCAGGAATCGTTGCGCGAAGTGCTGCGAGGCTTTCCGGGCGTGCAGTCGGAGGTGGTCACGTTCCTCGGCGACCGCATCAGCGAGTCGGTGTCCGGCGAGACCGCGGCGGTGACGGTCAGCGTCTTCGGGCCTGATCTGAACGACCTCGATCGCGTGGCGCGGGATATCGCTGCGCGCCTGAGGGCGCTGCCCGGGGCAGCCGACGTGCGCTTCGTTTCGAGTGCGGATGTGCCGACGCTGAGCATCACGCCGAGGACGGAAAGGCTCGCGGCGCTCGGGCTCCGTCCGCTCGATGTCTACGATGCGGTGAGCACGGCGTATGCGGGCAATAGCGTCGCGCAGGTCTACGAGGGCAACCAGTC
>DASZSS010000062.1:0-16433 GCA_035548535.1 Steroidobacteraceae bacterium | reverse complement strand
TCGGTCTGCGGCGCGAGCAGCTCCCAGTTGGCGACGCGATTGAAGACGAACTCGTTGCGCACGTGATGCTCGACGGACATCTCGTACACGTGGCCCGGCACAGTGGTGTCGGACACGTAGAGTCCGGCACTGGCATACGTGTTGGGGCTCCAGATGCCGTTGAACGTGCCACCGCCGCCGCGCACCCACAGGCTCGGATACTGCCCGTCCCAGCGCCGCGCGGGATCCGCGTCGGCGCTGTGGTTTGCGTTGTACGGATTCACGCGCATCCCGCTTGGGGTTGCCGGACCTCCGTGCCCGCCCTCGAACCTCACGTCGTCGACGAGCGAGCTCTCGCCGGCGCTCCACAGCAGCGCCGTTGCGCGCGGATTGATGCCGCCCGTGAACAGGCCGACACCCGAAACGATCGCATCGCCGCCCTCCGCCGACTGCACGAGCGCCTTCGGACCGCCGACGCCTTGGTAAGCCGGCGTGTTATCCGCGAGCGCAATCTGCGTGAGACTCGGGTGCAAGGCGATGAGCCGCGAATCGGGCCGCAGCCGGATCGTGTCCGTGACCTTGTAGACGCCGAGCGGCAGATACACCGTGCGGTGCGTGTCGATTGCGCGCTGAAGGGCTGCGGTGTCGTCGGCTTGCCCATCACCGATGACACCGAGGTCGCGCGCGTTGGCCCACTCCGACACGCGTGGCAACGGCCGGATCGCCGGCGCGCGCGGCGCAGGCAAGCGGTTGACGGCGACCATGTCGGCTGCAGTGTCGATGTGTCCCATCTGCCCGACGGCCGGCACGGTCAAGCCGTGACTGAACGCCTTGACCCGGTACCTGCGACCCTTGCCCTCGATCGTGCGTCCGCTGTCGCGAAAGCGCGCGAATACCGGCGTCTGGGTCGCGAGCGCGTTCTCGAATCCGATCTGGGTGTAGACGTTGTTCTCGTTGGAGATGATGACGGCGGCCTGCCGCACGCGCTCGAACCGAACGTCCTTGCCCCAGAGCCAATCGCCGTAACCCCGGTCCACTTCGATGCCGACAGGCACGTTGCGCATCACGACGTTCACGAGCGTGAGTCCCGCCTCGTGCTCGCGAATGGCCGCGCTCCGCTGGCCTTCGAACGTCGCATCGACGACCGTGAACTGCCATGCTGGCGAAGGCTTCTCGGTCACGATGCCGTAGCGCCCACCGTAGAAGCGGAGATTGTGGACCACGTTGCCGGCCTGATAGATGCCGGCGAATCCCGAGCCCAAGTGGAAATCCATGTTGCTGAGGAACGCGTGCTGAGCCGCGCGGAAGCGCACGCCCGTCGCCGCGGGATTGCCGGCGCCGATCTCCACGTCGACGTTGCTCATCGCGGAATAGAAGGTGCTCGGGTTCGCGTCCCAGATCTTGGGATCGAACGGCACGACGGTCGGCGGCGGAAACGGCACGCGGGGCAGCTCGATGCGTCCGATGTCGCCGCGCGCGTTGTCTCCGCGTCGGGCACCGGTGAAGACCACCATGCTGCCGATGCCCTGCTGGAAGCCCGGCGTGTTGTCGCCGAGGACCAGGACCGGACGCGTCCGTCCGGTCCCGTAGAGACGAACGCTCGGCCAGATGAGAATCGACCGGGTGATGCGGTAGCGCCCCGCGGGCAGGAACACGATGCCGCCGCCCGGCTTCTCGGCCGCCTGATCGAGCGCGCGCTGGATCGCCTCCGTGTCGTCCGCGCGCCCATCTCCCTTGCCTGCGACGGTGACGGCGCGCGGATCGGCGGGCGCCGACTCGAACGCCGACGTCCCGCCGAGCGCCGGGAGCGCCGGCGCCGATAGCGCGATCAGGGCTCCCAGCACAGTCCCCAGCCGGAAGAGCCGCTCCACGGCGCGTCCTGGTGTTTTCATCTGCATCCTCAGAAGTTGTACCGAAGGCCGGCGCGATACGTGCGACCGAGCGTATCGTAAAGCAGCGGGTTGATGTCGATGCCCGTGTTCGTCTGCGGCGCCGGCACCGGATCACGATCGAACACGTTGTCGACCTTGATAAAGGCCTTCAGCTTGTCGTTCACGGAGTAGCGCGCCCCGAGATCGACGTAGAACGCGCCCGCCATGTGGTTGCGATCGATCGTCGGATTGGCCGCGGTCGACGGCGGACAATTGCTCTGGCAGACGATGTACTGATGGCCGAACACGCCATCGCTGATCCACCGCTCCGTGAGATCGAGACCGAGACTGCGATAGTCCCAGCTCTGGGTCGCGAAGAGCTTCCAGTCCGGCGTGGAGCCAGTGTTCACGCCGGCGTTCTGCACGGGAACGGTACCGGGCGCGCCCGAATTGCTCGTGTTGTCGATAACGTGAGTGGCCAGCGCCCGGAACGTCAGCGCACCCGCGTTCGCGAGCCTCATCTGATAGCTGGCCTCGATGTCGACACCCTTGGTGTAGATGGACGCGAGATTGAAGACCTGCACGTTCACGAAGGACTGCGCGGGCGCCGGTGCCAGGAAGAAGGTGCTGCAGTACTGCTGCACTCCCTGGAAGCACAGGTCGACCTGGTTGCGCGCCGTGAGGCTCGAAATGCCGTCGCGGATACGGATGCGGTAGAAATCCACCGAGGCGCTGAAGCCCGGGAGGAAGTCGGGCTGGGTCAGCACCAGCCCCACCTCGAGATTGCGTGCGCTCTCAGGCTTCAGGTTGGTGTTGCCGATCGTGTTCTGGGTGATGGTGACGTTCGTGTTGTGGAACGGATCGAAGAATCCGGGCACGTTGATCGACACCGGCGCAGCGAACAGCTCCGACAGGTTCGGCGCGCGCACGTCGCGCGAGAACACCGCGCGCAGCCGCAGCGGCTGATACGGCGTGCGCCACGTGCCACCGATCTTCCAGGTGTAGACCGTGCCGGAGGTGGAGTAGTCCGTCCAGCGCCCCGCCAGGTTGAGGTTGGCCTTGCCGAAGGACGCCGAATCGAGGAACGGCAGGTTCGTCTCGAGGAAGGCTTCGGTCACGTGATACGCACCGCTGCCATTGTGGTAGTTGCCCGCGTACCAGTTGTTGCCCGCCGGGTTGAGGATGGGATCGGCCGGATACGCGCTCGAATTCGGGCTCTCGGCGGTGACCCCGTTGCCGTACGGATCGGCGACGACGCGATAGGCCTCGCGCCGCCACTCACCGCCGAACGCGAACGACACGGGACCGGCCCACAGGGAGAAGGGATCGCCGTTGATCGCGATGCTCGCCGCATCCTGCGTCTGGCGCGTGTGCTGGAACGGACCGTTGACCGGCACGGTGTACGCGAGCGCGTCCGGGCTCGGCGTGACGTTGCCGAAGATGTTGAGCGGAACGCAGCCGTTCGCGCGCGCCACGTCGTTGGCGCAGACCGTCTGGCCGTTGAGCGAGATCGCCTGGATGGCCTGGTTATAGCGCGGGTTCAGCGGCATGTTGCTGACGTGAATGTCCGTCGTGTTCTCGCCGCGCTCGTAGTACGAGTCGTAGTGCCAGTCGGTGCCGAAGGCATTGACCTGCCCCTCTGCGCCGAGGACGAAGCGATGCTGCTCGCGCTCGGGCTCGACGAGGATGTTCGGCAGGAATGCATTGACCACGCCGTACTGGAAGCTCGTGATGCCCGCGTCCGCGCAGGCTTGCTGGGTAGCGGCAGGCACGAACGGATTCGAGCACTGGATCGTGAGACCCTGTTTCGCGGAGCCGGGGTTCGGCTGATTGGCGGTCTCGACGTTCGCCCAGGTGACGGTGGCATACACTTCGTTGGTGTCGTTCAGCTCGAAGCCGATCCTGCCGAAGCCCACCGTGCGCTCGACCGATGATTGCAGCGTGGTGCCGATGCCGACGGCGCCCGAGTTGTCGCCGCCGACGCAGAAGCCGACATAGCAGCCGATCACTGTCCCGGCGGCATTCTTCGCCGGGACGCCGTTCGATCCATAGACGAATGGAAACGGATTGCCCGCGGCGTCGAATGCGGTTCCCTGCAGCGGGCCATTGGTGATCAGACCGTACTTCGCGTACTGGTACGCCTGCGCGTGGCTGATGTAGTTGTATTGTGGAAAGCCGTTGTTCAGGTTGCCCGTGTTGGCGAGCGTGTCGGCGTGAAACCAGTCGCGATCGCCCGGCGCATCCTCGCCGAGACCGCCTGGAGGCACGCCGTTCTCATGGTCGTACTCGACCGAGCCCTCGAGATGCAGGCGGTTGTCGAGGAACGCGCGCCCGGCGGCGACTCCGAGCAGGTACTGCCCGTTGTCGCCGTAAGTGGTGATGCCGCCCTGGGCCTGAGCCTTGAAGCCCTCGAAGCGCTTGTCGGTGATGAAGTTGACCACGCCGCCGACCGCATCCGACCCGTACGATGCCGAGGCACCGCCGGTCACCACGTCCACGCGCTTGATGAGGAGCTGCGGGAACTGGCTGATGTCGGGAACACCGGTCACGTTGGCGCCGACGACGCGCTGGCCATCGAGCAGCGTCAGCGTGCGGATCGTTCCGAGACCGCGCAAGGCGAACGAGCTCAACCCCTGAGTGCCGCTCGACGTGCTGTTCGTGCCCGTCGTCACGCCGGTGGAGCCCAGCAACGAGGGCAGTTGGGTGACCGCGCTGAAGAGGTTGGGCTGCGCGCTCTTCAGCAGATCCTCCGAAGTGACCATCGTCGTCGGCGTGGGCGCCGTGAAGCCGCTCGACGTGATGCGCGTACCCGTGACGACGATGGTCGTCGCATCCGCGTCGCTGCTGGCAGCCGGTTGGCTACCGGGGGGTGGCGCCTCACCGGTGCCAGCAGCGTCTTGGCCATATACCGGCCGCTGGTGGAGTGACAAGGCCACGGACAGAGCAACACCACCGAGCAGCCGCACTACAGGCTTGGCACATGACATCGAGTGAACCCCTCTTCAAGTTCTTTGGTTGATTTTTCGTCGATCGATTCTTCGCGCTCGCGCGGCGCGTGCCTCAGCGGCGGTGGGAGGTCGGAGGCGGCTTGTAGTCCACCAGCTCGTCCACCGGATGGCGTCCGGCCCATGCGATAGCGCGCAACAACATGGTCTGGATTTCGGGCTTCGCGAAACTCTCGTAGCGGTGTCCCTGCATCCACACGAATGCCCGCGCAGGCTGGCCGCCCGGCAGCGTGTGCTCGTACGTCCAGATCTGCGGAACCACCTCGCCCTTGTGCGTGCCGGCGCTCGGCGTCGCGTCGATCACGGTGGTGGCGAGCACGTGGATGCCCGGATCCGCGGCCCACGTCATCTTGAAGAAGGCTTCATCGCGCAAGGTGAGCCCCGCGATCCCCTTCATGAGCGGGCTCGCCGGGTCGACGACCGTGTAGGGCACATTGGCGTCGAGGGTGAAATTGATCTCGCCGTGGCGCTTCGCGCCGCCGACGAGGGTCGCGAAGTACGCCGGGTCGGGACCGCAGAGCGCATCGTGGAGGCTGACGATGCCGCCGCCGCGCGCAACGAAGGATTCGAGCGCCGCGCGCTCGGCCGCGCTCATGTAGCCGGCGTCACCTTTGTAGATGACGAGAACGTCGATGCCTTCGAGCTCTTGCGCCAGGGGCGCATGGAGCGAGCCGCTCACGACGGCGCCGTGCTCCGTCAGCAACTTGCTCCAGTCGGCGAGGAATTGCGGGTAGTCGTGCTGGCCGGGCCCGTGCGTCTTCAGGCCGGCCCGGAGGTAAATCTGTATACCGTTCTGGTTCTGCCCGGGGATCGGAGGGGCCTTCTCCGCCACCTCGGACGCTGCCTGCGCGCTTGGAAAGGGTGCAAGGCTCAATGCGAGCAGCAGGCTGCATACACTGAAGAGACGACAATTTCGCTTCGAAACGCCCATTCCCCTCCCCCTTGGCCTCTGCTATCAGCATAACCGTATACAGTATTCATCATCAAGGGCGCCGGTCGCGGATAGAAAAGCGGACAGAAAAAAGGGCCGCACCCGTGAAGGCGCGGCCCTCGTGAGCCGGGCGGGAGCTCGAATCGATCGTCAGAAGGTCATGCGCATGCCGAGCCGATACGTGCGGCCGAGCGTATCGAAGAAGATCGCATTGACCCCCGCCGTGCCGTTGCCGAGCGTGCTCGGCTGCGAGAACGGCGGATCGCGGTTCATGACGTTGGTGATGCTGAGGAACATGTTCACGTTCTGCAGCCCGAACCACTTGAAGTCATACGACCCGGTGAGGTCCGTGACGAAGTAGCTCGGTACCGTCGCATCGTTGATGCTGTAGCTCAGATTCGGGTCGTAGCCCGGATCGCGCGGGTCCTTCTTCGGGTTCTGCTTGTCGAGGCGCCCGGCGCTGATGTAGCGGCTCAACGAGGTGAGCGTGAACGGCCCGTTGTTGTAGCTCGCGGTCAGCGTGCCGGAGAAATTCGGCGAGGGCGCGTAGTCCGAGAAGAAGCCCTGATCGCCGCCGGTCTGTCCCGCCACATCGACCTGATTCGCGCCGTAGATCGTCTTCAGCGCGTACGTTCCCTGCAAGCGGAAAGTCAGATTGCCCTTCGCGTTGCTGAAGAGGCTCGCGAGCGGGAAGGAGTAGTCCCACGCCGTGTCGATACCGCTCACGTGATACGGGTTCACGTTCTGATAGAACGCGGTGACCTGAGTGATGTTGCTGAGAGGTCCCTGCCCGAGCAACGGCTCGCCGTACACGATCTGCGAGCACTTCTCCGGCGCGGAGCCATCGAGGCACGTGCTCACGACGGTCTGTGTGTTCTCGAGCGCCTGTCCACCGATGATCTTGATGCGGTAGTAGTCGACCGAGAGCTGCATGCCCTTCGCCCAGCCGCCCGGTGTCAGCACGAAACCCACCGTCGTCGTCGTGCCGACCTCGGGCGAGAGGAACGGATTGCCATGGAGAATCAGCACGGCCGCATCGGACTGATTCTGAACCGCGCCACCCACCACGATGTTGCTGTTCTGCACCGTGCCGAAGATGCCGCCCGCCGGAATGCTCTGCGAGTAGTAGAGCTCGCGGAACGATGCGGCGCGCAGGTCACGCGAGCGGCTGCCGCGGAAGCGCAGCCAGTCGAGAGGATCCCACACGCCAGCCAGCTTCCATGAGGTGATGTTCTGCGTGCCTTCCTGGCCGCTGAGCTCGTCGTGGTTCTTGTAGCTCGCCTTGCGAATGGCGCCGTTGAGCGACGCCACCTTCGCGCCCGGCTTGTCACGCAGCAGCGGCATCTCGAGCTCGAGGAACCCTTCGGTGACCTTCGTCTTGCCTGAGAAGGTGTCACCGTACTGCAAGGCGAAATCCGTGCGCTGCGCGAAGGGCAGGTCTCCCGCGTCGTTGTCGAGCTTGTCCACGCGGTACTCGAGGCCGATCGCGGACGAGAGCGGGCCCGCGCCCCAACCGTCCCAGAGCTGGCCGCTCATGCTCGCGGCCACGACGTTCTGCGTGATGTCGTCGTGCTCCGTGAGATTCCCGAACGCGTAGGCAAGCGCCTCCGGCGAGGCATTGCCCGTTCCGAAGATGTTCAGCGGCACGCACCCGTTGGCGAGCGAGGGATCCGCGCCCGCGCTGAGCTGTTGGGGGCTCAGGCCGAACACCGTGACGCGGCAGACCGGCTTGCCGCTCGTCGGCAGACCCGGACGCGGGTCGAGGATCGAATCGACGGCGAAGGTGTAACGCCAGTTGGTGCGATATCCGGAGCCGATCTGATCGCGTGTGGTCTTGCCCCACTGGTAGTAGGCGTCATACGTCCAGGTCGAATCCCCGATGATGCCGTCGAGGCCGATGATGGCGCGCCGTACCTTGGTGTCGGTGGTGACGGTCTGATCGTCCTGCAGCGACCAGTCCTTCGACACGATGGTGCCGGGCGGGAACAGGGCGCCCAGCGAGCCGGGCACGTCGGGCGTCGCAGTCGGATCGCCGCAGAACTCGTTGGGAAAGTTCGAGAACACGCCATTGTTCACGTTCGCGGCGATGGCGGCTTGGAAGGCCGCGGACGTGCCGGGCAGAAACGCGTTGTCCGGACGAATGCAGTTGTTCGCGATGTTCTGCGAAGGCTGCTTCTGGTGATTGGCCGCGGTGACCACGCCGTACGAGGCTTCGACGAAGCCCGTGGTGTTGTCGGTGAAATTGAAGCTCATGCGCCCGTAGCTGGTCTTGCGCGTGAGCCCCGGGAACAACGTGATGTCCTGGTTCAGCCCGGGACCGTCGCCGCCGACCACGTTGCCGCCGACGACACGCCAGCCATCCTGACCGATCGCAAAGTCGGAGACATCAGTGCCCGCCGCGTTGATCTGCTGGGCGAGAGTCGCGCCGTTGTGCCGGTTCACGATGACGCCAGCCCGGCTCAACTGGTTGAGCCGCACGTTCGATGTAATCGTGTTGAACGGCTGGCCCGGTACCTTCGGCGTGTAGGGCACGCCCGCGCTGAAAGTGAAGCCGGTGTCGTTGCTGATCGTGCCGATGTTCTTGGCGCACCAGTCACGCGCGGCCTCGCAGTTCTGGATCACCTCGTACTTCTGATATTCACCGCCGAGGATGAAGTGGCCGCGGTCGCCGAACAGCGACGACCCGGCGCCGAAGCCGACGTGATAGTTGTCGCCGTCGCCGTGCTCGGACGTCCCGTAGTCGGCATCGAGCTTGAAGCCCTCCAGATTGTGATTGAGGAAGATGTTCACGACACCCGCGATCGCCCCGGAGCCGTACGCGGCGGACGCGCCGCCCGTGACGATCTGCGTGCGCTCGATCAGGTTGGATGGAATGAAGTTCAGATCGACGCTGTCGCCCTGCGTCGTCGGGATGAACCGGTGCGTATCCACCAGCGTCAGTGTGCGCGTGCCGAAGAACGGATTCAGGCCGCGCAGGTTGGCGAGCGTCGAGCCGACGAAGAATGCGCTGCCGCCCATGTTCTGCGGCGTGAAAAAAGAGACGTTTGACGGCACCTGTGTGATGGCATCGGAGATATTGACGATGCCCAGGCGTTGCAGCTCCGTCGCGTCGATACTCGTGATCGGATTCGGCGAGACGTAGTCGGGACGCTGCTTGATGCGCGTGCCCGTTACGGTTACTTCCTCGAGCAGTGTTGCCGCGGGTTTAGCGTCCCCGCTCTTCGATTGTTCTGGGTTGTCATCCGCACTGAATGCGCTGTTCGTTGCGAGCAGCAGCGCGACTGCACATGCCACGGTCGTTTTATCTTGCATCGGGCAGGCCCCCCTCCCATGTGTTGAGCGCTTCCCGATCGAGGCTCCTCGCCCCCTGCGAGCCAGCGAAGCCTCGTCGGGCTCCTCTCGACCGAGTCGATTATTGCCGCCGCGGACCAAGCGCTTTCAACGAAAGGGAAATGACTCATCCACGACGTGGCGGAAGGTCGGGCAAGTTGTATCGGAGAAGAACGGCGGGCCTCGCGCGTGCCGGCGCGCGGCGGGCCGTGTGTTCGGTATACGCACACACACGATCGCATCAGCCTCGCAGGAGCCTCTGAGACATCCGCTGCGATGAGCGCACGCAACGACAGGTGACTCCGGAATTGCCGGAGCCTCGACGATCCGCTGCGCACGAGCGCATGCAACGACAGGTGACTCCGGAACCGCCAGAGGCCTCGAAGATCGGCTGCGAACGAGCGCATGCAACGACAGGTGACCCCGCAACCGCGGGAGGCCTCGAAGATCCGCTGCGCACTGGCGCTCGCAACGACAGGTGGTCCCCGCAACTGCCCGAGGCCTCGAAGATCCGCTGCGCACGAGCGCACGCAACGACAGGTGACCCCGGAACCGCCGGAGGCCTCGAAGATCGGCTGCGCACGAGCGTACGCAACCGTGCGCCTCACCGCACCCGCGCTTCGGCGCGACGCGTGAGACTGGCGCGAGCGCGCCGCCGGCCCGACAATCCGCCGCATGACGACGACACGCGAACGAGCCCTCGACGCGAGCTGGAAAGCCTGGTTGCAGGAAAACCTAGCGCGCGGCTGCGATCGTCCGGAGCTCGTGCAGATCCTGCTGACGAACGGGTTCTCGCTCTCCTCCATCAAGCAGAACATGGGGGACGCTTTCCCGCTCGACACGCCGCCGCAAGACCCCTTGCAGCCGCCCCGCCTGGTGCGCCACCCGCCGCCGAAGCTGCAGAAGGTCCCGACGGACGCGCTGGACATCTACACCCTCGATGACTTCCTCAGCGCGAACGAATGCGACCGACTGGTCGCGCTCATCAACCACCACCTGCGCCCCTCGACGGTCACGATAGAGGGCACGGACCAGTCGTTCCGCATCAGTCAAACCTGCGACCTGTCGCTGCTACGCAGCCCGACGGCCGCGCGGTGCGACGAGAAGATCTGCAGAACGCTCGGCATCCGGCCCGAGTATTCCGAGGGCATCCAGGCGCAGCGCTACGACGTCGGCGGGCAATTCAAGGCGCACACGGACTATTTCGAGCCCGGCACGCCGGAATTCGCCAAGTACGGCGGCGCCCGCGGCAACCGCACCTGGACGTTCATGGTGTACCTGAATGAAGGCATGGTCGGCGGCGGCACGAAGTTCTTCGCGATCGACCATACGTTCCTGCCGAAGAAGGGCCGCGCCGTCATCTGGAACAATCTGAACCCGGACGGCACGGTGAACGAGGCCACCCTTCACAGCGGCGAGCCGGTGACGGCGGGCCACAAGATCATCATCACCAAGTGGTTCCGCGAGCGCGGCTCGGGCCCGATGTTCTACGAGGATTGACGAAATGACGCCGAAGCCGTTCGTGAGAGCGCGCGCCGCTCTCGTTGCGAGCCTCTGTGCCGCGGCGCTCGCGCCGCTAGCCCACGCCGCCTCAGCCAGGATCGACAGCGCGCGCCACGAGCAGGCGCTGGAGATTCTGCGCAAGTCGATCGGCTTCCGCACGGTTGCCGGCGCCGGCCAGGTGCCTGCCTACGCGGAGTATCTGAAAGGCGTGCTGGTAGCCGCCGGGTTCGCGCCGCAGGACATCCGCATCGAGCCAGTGGACGCGACTGCGCTGCTGATCGCTCGCTATCGCGGCACCGACAGCTCGAAGAAGCCGATCGTCATCAACGGCCATATGGACGTAGTCGAGGCGCACCCGCAGGACTGGGCGCGCGATCCGTTCGTTGCGGTCGTCGAGAACGGGTACGTGTTCGGTCGAGGCTCGGTGGACAACAAGTTCGACGTCTCGATGGTGACCGCCACGCTCGCGCACCTGAAGCGCGCGGGCTGGAAGCCGCGGCGCGATGTGGTGCTGGCCCTCTCCGGCGACGAAGAGACCGATATGGCGAGCACACGCAAGCTCGCGCAGGAGCTGAAGGACGCCGAGCTGGTCCTGAACGACGACTCGGGCGGCGGGCTCCTGTCCGAGGACGGCAAGCCGATCATCTATGGCATTCAGGCCGCGGAGAAGGTCTACGCCGATTTCACGCTGACCGTCACCGACGCCGGCGGGCACTCGAGCCGTCCCGGCAAGGCGAACGCGATCTACCAGCTCGCGCGGGCCCTCGAGCGCATCGAGCGCTACGAATTCCCGGCCATGCAGAACGAGATCACACGGGCGTATTTCCAGGCGAGCGCCGCGACCGCCACGCCGCCGCTCGCGGCGGCAATGCGCCGTTTCGTGGCCGATCCCAAGGATGCGCAAGCCATCGCCACCCTTTCGGCGGACCGGGAATACATCGGCCAGGTGCGCACGACGTGCGTCGCCACTGAAATCCAAGGCGGGCATGCGCCGAACGCCCTGCCCCAGCGCGCGACGGCCAACGTCAATTGCAGAATCTTTCCGGGCACATCGGTCGCGAGCATTCAGCAGACACTCGCCGGTGTGATCAACGACCCCGGTGTGCAGATCTCGCTCCAGCCCGCCGGCTCGGTCGAGGGCGATCCCTCGCCGCTGCGGCCCGACGTGATGGCCGCGGTCACCAAAGCCGTTCACGCGAGCTACCCGAACGTCGCGATCGTGCCGAACATGTCGGCCGGGGCCACGGACAGCATGCATTTCCGCGCGCTCGGCATACCGAGCTACGGAGTGTCCGGGCTCTTCATGAAGCCCACGGACGACTTCACGCATGGGCTCAACGAGCGCGTTCCGGTCGCGACGATCGACGTGGCGCTCACGCACTGGGACACGTTGCTCCGGACGCTCGCGCGCTGAGCGCACGGTCGCGGCGAAGGTCGAGCAAACCGGTCGCGCGACCGCCCCATCGCGTTCGCCAGCACCGACCCATCGCGTCGCGCGGCACTCGCGCATAGGCTTCGCGCGGCACCGACCCATGAGGTTTCCACGGCACCGACTGATCGGGTTTCCACGGCACCGACCATGGGATTTCCGCGGCACCGGCCCGTCGCGTTCGCGGTTAGAATTGCCGCGTGGCGAGGTCTCATTCCCATCGAGGCAATCTGCTACGCGCGCTCATCTCGGGGCTCGGGTGCGCGGCGGGAGCGAGCTGCGCCTTTCACGGCGATGCGCTCCAGGGTGCCGTGTTCGAAGTGCAAAATCCCGACGCACCGCCCGCTCAGTGGAAGAAGTTGCCGCTCGCCGGTGCGGAGGTGCTGGTGGTGTGGAACGGCAAGCCCGCCGACGACGGCGACGAGAGCCGTGCCGTGTGTCTACGCGCGCTCTCCACGTTTTCCGATTCGCAAGGACATTTCGCCGTGCCGGGATGGTACGGCTTTCCGTCCGCAAAACAGGCACGGCTGCAGCCGCCAGTGAGCTACGTGTATTTGACGGGCTATGAGGAGATGCCACCGCAACCGGCGGTCGATCGTGCATGGTCGCCCGAGGCCGGCGTGCACTTGATGCGCAAGAGCCGCCAGCCTGGCGCCGCTGCCGCACGGGAGGCGGTCTTCTCCGCGGCGCGCGATTGTCCAGGGTGACGGACCTCATCGAGACTTCGCCGGTCACCGCGACCGGCGCCGCGCGCATGGACGCCACCGACATGCGCAGGCGTCTCAAGGCCATCTTCATCGGTTCCATCGGCAACCTGGTGGAGTGGTACGACTTCTACGCGTACGCCGCGTTCGCCCTGTACTTCGCGCACCTTTTCTTTCCCGGCGAGGATCCGGTGGTGCAGCAGCTGAACGCGGCGGTGCTGTTTGCGCTCGGCTTTCTGGTGCGACCGCTCGGCGGCATCCTGTTCGGGCATCTCGCGGATCGCAGAGGACGGCGCATTGCGCTGATGCTCTCCGTCACGTTGATGTGCTTCGGCTCGCTCATGATCGCGGTGACGCCGACCTACGAGTCGATCGGGGTCGCCGCACCCATCGTTCTGTTGATCGCGCGGCTGGTCCAGGGCCTCAGCCTCGGCGGCGAGTACGGCACGAGCGCGACGTATCTCAGCGAAGTCGCGCACGAGCGCCATCGCGGCTTCTTCTCGAGCTTCCAGTACGTCACGCTGATCGGCGGGCAGCTCCTCGCGATCGTCGTGCTGCTGCTCCTGCAGAAGGTGTTCCTGACGCCCGAGCAGCTAAGGAGCTGGGGATGGCGCATTCCCTTCCTGATCGGCGCCCTGCTCGCTGTCGTGGCCGCGGTGATGCGCCGTGAGCTTCACGAAACCGACGCGTTCACAGACGCCAGCAAGAAGAGCAAACGCGAACACTCGCTGTCGGCCTTGCTGCGCTATCCCCGCGAGGTCCTGTTGGTGGTCGGTCTCACGATGGGGGGCACGGCCGCTTTCTACACGTACACGACGTACATGCAGAAGTACTTGAAGCTGTCCGTAGGGCTGACCGACGGCCAGACCACGATGGTGACGGCCGGCTCCCTCATCTTCGCGATGCTGCTACAGCCTCTCTACGGCGCCCTGTCGGACCGCATCGGCCGCAAGCCGCTGCTGATCGGATTCGGCGTGGCGGGCACGCTCTTCACGATCCCGCTACTCACGACGCTGCAGGCCGTGCGAGGGCCTTTCGCCGCTTTCGCGCTCATCGCGGCGGCGTGGCTGATCGTCTCGGGGTACACGTCCATCAACGCGGTGGTCAAAGCGGAACTGTTCCCCACGCACGTGCGCGCCACCGGCGTGGGCCTGCCCTACGCCCTCACGGTATCCCTTTTCGGCGGCACCGCGGAGTCGATCGCGCTATGGTTCAAGTCGATCGGCCGCGAAAGCGGCTTCTACTACTACCTGACGGCGTGCATCGCCGCTTCCCTCCTCGTGTACACGCTGATGCGCGACACGAAGAGGGCCTCGGCGATCGAGTGATCGCGGCGTCAGTGCGCCGCGTACATCTGCATCACATCTTTCCGTAAGGCGAGCTGGCTCGGGCCGCGGCTGTAGAACATGTGCCCGCCCGCGTACTCCTTCACCTGCACCCGATTCGGATCGCCCATCCGCGGCATCTGATCCACGATCAGCACGGACGCCATGAACGGGCACGACAGGTCGCTCCAGCCGTGCACAATGAGCACGCGCAGCTTGGCGTCGACGGCCAAGGCTTCGCGCAGATCCGTCACGGAGCCCCGCTCCTGCGACCACTCCCTCTCGGTCGGGCCCTGCCCTGCCGGCGTCCAGAGCTCGTTGACCTTGTAGCTCAACGCGTAGTAGCGGCCCACGTATTTCCAGCCCACGACGCGCGTGATGAAGTCCACCATCGCCGTCGTCGTCGGCGCGATGATGCTTTCGAGGATGGGGTCGTTCGTGCGCTGGGTCGGCGCGAACGGGAACGGGTCCCAGCTCTTGACGTTCGAGTCGTAGCGGCTGCCGAGCTTGCCTTCGGAACGATACACCTCGCGCAGATAGGCCTGTGTCTCCAGCCGCCCGCCCGAGTACCGCACGAAGTCCGGCGGCAACCCGGAGAGCGCCGTCACACGCTGCACGATACGCTCGAGCGCCTGCGGATCGGCGGGGCCCTGCAGCAGATCGGTGACATACGGGCCGCGCGTGTACGCGATGATCTCGGCCATCGCGGCGTCGGTGAGCTTGCCCTGCCGCTCGAGATTCGCGGCGGCGATGGTCGGCAAGGTCAACATCCAGGGTAGCGGCGAGAGATCGCCGGTGTCGAACGTGGCCGGCTCGAGATACGGCGAGACGAGCACGAGCCCGTTCACACCCACGCCGAGCTGCGACTGCAGGTAATGCGTGATGCGTGGGCCGCGGAAGCCGCCATAGCTCTCGCCGACGAGATACTTCCGCGACTGCAGGCTCTCGTTCTTCACGAGCCAGTCGAAGATGATGCGCGACAGATACTCGATGTCAGCCTGCGCCGTGTAGAACTTCTGCTTGGCTTCTTTCTCCGGAATCTCGGCGTAGCTGAACCCGGTGCCGACCGGATCGATGAACACGAGGTCGGTGAAGTCGAGCCAGGTGCCCGGGTTGTCGCGCAGGGTGGCCGGATCGGACGGGCTGTCGCCATCCGCCCCGAACTGCACGCGCTTCGGGCCGAGCGCGCCGAGATTGAGATACACCGAGGAGGCACCGGGCCCGCCGTTCAGCGCGAAGGTCACCGGCCGATCGGCGCCCGGCATCGTGTAGGCCGTGAACATGACGTGCGCGATCGTCTTGCCCTTCTCGTCCAGCACCGGCAGAGAGCCGACGGTCGCCTGGTACTTGAGCGTACGGCCGTTGAGCTGGATGCTCTGCGTTACGCTCTTGTCCGCCGGGAACGGAGGCAGATGAATCTCGTCGTCCTTCGCCGCGGCGTGATCGGCTGCGGAGCTCTTGGTGTCCTTCGGGTTGTCCTCGCCGTGCGCGGGATGCGCGAGCAGCAGGGCTCCCATGAGCACGGTAGCAATCGAAAGCTGCGAGCCAAGGCGTCTGACCATGAACCATCCTTTCATGAGGGCGGGGGCGCACTGTCCGTCTCACGCTGACATACTCGCAAGCGCACCGGTCGCAGCGATCGCTCCGTCCATCGCGAGTGCAACACGCGGCGACTGCCCGGTCAACGGAGCACGGGCTCGCGTCCGCTGGAGCCAGCACGATGTCGGCAATCCGCATACGCCCCTACACCGCGCGCGACCGCGATGCCGTCTTGCGCCTCGCCGCCGACACGGCGTTCTTCGGAGAACCGCTGGAACGATATCTGGATGATCGGCAACTCTTCTGTGATGCGATGTACGCGTACTACACCGATCTCGAGCCCGAGCACGCATGGGTGGCGTGCGCCGACACGGAAGTCGTGGGATTTGTGGTCGGGTGCATCGACAGCTCGGTGCGGCGCCGCCGCTGGCTCGCAAGGATATTGCCGCGGCTTGCGTATGGAGTGCTTCGCGGCAAGTACACGATCGGCGCGCGCACGTGGCGTCATTCAGCGCGAATGATGAAGGCCGCGATCGCCCCTCGGCCGAAGATCGACGAGCGGAGATATCCAGCGCATCTGCATCTGAACGTGCATGCGGCCTGGCGCAGCCAGGGGATCGGCAGGCAACTTCTCGCTGCGTCTCTCGATCAGCTGCGCGCGCTGCGCGTGCGCGGTGTGCATCTGAAGACCACCTCGCTCAACACGAGTGCCGTCAGACTCTACGAGCGCGCCGGCTTTCGAATGGCCGATTCCCGCCCCACGTCGCAATGGATCGGGCTCGTTCCGGATAGCGTCACGAACGTGGCGTACGTGCGG
>DASZSS010000061.1:0-2325 GCA_035548535.1 Steroidobacteraceae bacterium | reverse complement strand
CGCTGGCCGACGATCCCCGCACGCGTGCTCGGCCGCTTCGGTCTTGCATGGTGGACGCGCACGCTCGCGCCCGATTGCGAGATCTCCGTCGCGCCGGACACACTGCGCACCCCGCGGCGCCGCCCGAGCGGCAAGCAGACCGGCATGCGCCCGCGGCGGACGGTGGGCGCGGGCTCCGAGCTGCACCAGTTGCGCTCGTACGTGCCCGGCGACGCGCTCGCGCGCATCGACTGGAAGGCCACGGCGCGCACTCGCAAGCTGATCACGCGCGAATTCAGCGAGGACCAGCACCTCGATGTGCTCGTCGCTATCGACGCGGGCCGCCTGAGCCGCGTGCGCGCGGGACGGCTGGATCGCTTCGGTCTCTACGCCAACATCGCCGCCCGGCTCGCGGAAGTGGTCACGCCGAACGACGATCGCATCGGGCTCGTCGTGTTCTCGGATCGCACGCTCGCGATGTGTCCGCCCGATCGCGGCATGGCGGCGATCATGCGCATTCGTCGGGCGCTCGAGCAGCTGACGGTTCAGGCCGCGGAGTCCGACCCGGTTGCCGCCGCGGCACGCATTCGCGCCATGCTGAAGCACCGCGCGCTCATCGTGCTGCTCACTGATCTCGACGATGCGGCCGTTGCCGAGCAGTTGGCGCGCGCTGTGCGCATGCTCTCTCCGCCGCATCTCGTCGTCGTCGCAGGCGTTCAGAGTGTGGAGATCAACGAGCTCGCGCGCCGCGAGGCGCGTAGCTGGCGGGACCCGTGGATTGCGCTCGCCGCTCAGGAACACGAAGCGCGCGCTTCCGCGCACCGCGCACTGCTGCGCCGGCTCGGTGCGCCGTTAATCGCGACGCGCGAGGAGCTGCTGGAGCAGTCCGTCTTCGACGAATACGAGGCGCTCCGGCGCTCGCGCCGGATCTGACCCGGACGTTCGCTACGCCTCTATCGGCGTGGCGCTGCGGCTTCGCCCGAAGAGCCAGCCGCGCAGCAACGCGATCATGAACAACCAATAGCCGACGCCGACGATCACGCGCGTCCACATCGGGAACTCCGGGTTCGGCGACACATAGCCTTCGATGAAGCCGCAGCCGACGAGCAGCACGACGCACGCGACCATGACCTTGCCGCTGCGCATCGCGGCGAGCTGGAACGACTGCCCGCGACGCGGTGTCGTCGGGCGGATGAGCGCTTCGCCCACCGCGGCGCCGGCCGCGCCGGAGAGCACCATCACGGACAGCTCGACGCAGCCGTGCGCGACGATGAAGCGGAACAGCTCGCCGTCGAGCCCGTGCTGCGCGGTGAACACGAAGATCCCGCCCAGCATCAGCCCGTTCAGCCCGACGATGTAGAAGGTCCCGAGCCCGAACAGGAATCCCGCGCAATACGCGAACAGGCTGACGACGATGTTATTCGTCAGGATCTGCAGCGACAGCACGGAGGAGGGCACGACGTTCAGCAGCCCCTCCGTCCAGAGCTCGCCGCGCTCGACGGTTGCGATGAGATCGGGCGAGGCGAAGAGGTTGATCAGCTCGGGATAGGTGTGCACGAGCCAGCCGCCGACCAGCACGGAGGTTACGAACAACAGCGACACCCAAATGATGTGCGGGCGAAGCAAGCGCACCGCTTCCGGTATCTGATCCCGGAACAAGCTCCAGAGCGCGTACCCGGGGTGCGAGGCCGGCTTGAAGAGGGCAGCGTGGGCCTGCGCATACGCGGATTCGAGGAAGCTGCGCGCGCGACTCTCCGGCATGAGCCGTCGCGCCCGCGCGAGGTCGTGTGCGAGCAAGCGGTAGTCGTCGACGAGCTTGGCTGCGTCGTTGACGTCGCCCGTACGGTGCGTGGTGAGCCGCCGCGCGCGCTCGGCCGCAGCCTTCCACGCATCCGCGCGCTGGAGCAGGGCAGTGCGCAATGCCTGTTCGCGAGTGTCGGTGGCCATTAGTGCGCCGTGTTAGCGCCAGCCAGCTCCTGCAGGCGCGCGCGCAGGGCGGCTTCGTCGAGCGTATCGCGGTCCGCGCCTTCAAGCTTCGTCAGCAGCGTCCGTGCCAATCGCGTGCGCACTTCGGCATCGAGAGTCTCCCAGCGCGCGAGCAATTCGTTGACGACCTCCGCCGTGTGCGCATCGAGCCTCGTGCCCAGTGCGGTCGCACTCACGTGCTCGAGCACCGCTTCATCGTTGCGGTCGTACACGAGCAGCGTGCCCGCGGCGAGATCGCCGATCCGAACGTGATTCTTGGTCGCGACCGCGGTGACGAGACCGATCCCGTAGAACACCGGCAAGCTGTCCACGAGCCGAAACACGCTGCGGATCAGGTGCGCCGGGATCGAGGGCATGGCG
>DASZSS010000060.1:0-8641 GCA_035548535.1 Steroidobacteraceae bacterium | reverse complement strand
TTCTAGTAGCTTGTGTTGCTGAATGGCGACCCCTATAAAGACCGTCATGTCTGACCCGCAGATCGCACGTCCCGACAATGGTGTTGTCGTTGAAGAAGCGCGCCCGCAGGTCAAGCAGCCCCCGCTCTATCAGGTCGTTCTATTGAACGACGATTACACCCCGATGGAGTTTGTGGTCGACGTGCTCGAAAAGTTCTTTGCACTCAATCGACCGACGGCGACGCGCATCATGCTGGAGGTTCACACGAAGGGTAAGGGTGTGTGTGGAGTCTTCACATACGAGATTGCTGAAACTAAGGTAGCGCAGGTGACCACCTACGCGCGCGACAACCAGCATCCGCTGATGTGCACGCTCGAAGAGGCCTGAGACACGGTCGGAAGGTTCTAAACAGTGCTGTCCAACGAGCTTGAATACTGTCTCAACGATGCGTTTCACCAGGCGCGCGAGGCCCGTCACGAGTACCTGACGGTCGAGCACCTGCTGCTCGCCATTCTCGACACTCCGAAGGTCCGCGAGATCCTGCGCGCCTGCGGCGCGGATCTGGCGAAGCTCAAGCAAGAGGTGAAGGAGCACATCGATCAGTCCACCCCGCGCATCGACGAGTCCGAAGAGCGCGAGGTGCAGCCCACTTTGGGTTTCCAGCGCGTGCTGCAGCGGGCGCTGTTCCACGTGCAGTCGAGCGGCAAGAAGGAAGTCGGCGTCGCCAACATCCTGGTGTCGATCTTCAGCGAGAAGCAGAGCCACGCGGTGTATCTGCTGAATCGCCAGCACGTCACGCGTCTCGACGTCACGAACTACATCTCGCACGGCCTCTCGAAGATCGCGGAGGAGAAGACCTCCGACAAGGACGAGTCGTCCGCCGATGGCGAGCGTGATCCCGAAGGCGGCGGCAGTGCGCTCGAGAAGTACACGACCAACCTGAACCGCATGGCGCAGGAAGGCCGCATCGATCCGTTGATCGGCCGCAAGCTCGAAGTGGAGCGCACGATCGAGATCCTGTGCCGGCGGCGCAAGAACAATCCGCTGTACGTCGGCGAAGCCGGCGTCGGCAAGACGGCGATCGCAGAAGGCCTCGCGCGGCTCATCGTCGAAGGCAAGGTGCCCGAGGTGCTCGCCGACTGCACCATCTATGCGCTCGACATGGGCTCGCTCATCGCCGGCACGAAGTATCGCGGCGATTTCGAGAAGCGCCTGAAGGGCGTGATCACCGAGCTGAAGAAGCAGCCGGGCGCCATCCTCTTCATCGACGAGATTCACACCGTCATCGGCGCGGGTGCCGCCTCCGGCGGCGTGATGGATGCGTCGAACCTCATCAAGCCCGTCCTGACGAACGGGGAGATCCGCTGCATCGGCTCGACGACCTATCAGGAATACCGGGGCATCTTCGAGAAGGATCACGCGCTAGCGCGGCGCTTCCAGAAGATCGACGTCGTGGCGCCGAGCGTCGCCGAGACCGTCGAGATCCTGATGGGGCTCAAGAGCCGCTTCGAGGAACACCACGGCGTCACGTATGCCGACG
This sequence comes from Steroidobacteraceae bacterium, assembly GCA_035548535.1. Taxonomy (GTDB): domain Bacteria; phylum Pseudomonadota; class Gammaproteobacteria; order Steroidobacterales; family Steroidobacteraceae; genus JADGHX01. The sequence goes on along the minus strand of DASZSS010000060.1, from coordinate 7,121 downwards.
AGTCGCTGAAGGCGGCCGCCGAGCTCGCGGAGCGCCACATCAACGAGCGGCACTTGCCCGACAAGGCGATCGACGTCGTGGACGAGGCGGGTGCCCGGCTGCGTCTGAAGCCCATCGCGGAGCGCGAGACCACGGTCGAGGTGCGGCACATCGAGGACGTGGTGGCGCGCATGGCGCGTATCCCCGCAAAGAGTGTGTCGACCTCCGATCGCGAGGTGCTGAAGAATCTCGAGCGGAATCTGAAGCTCTCGATCTTCGGGCAGGACAAGGCGATCGAAGCGCTGGCCTCCGCCATCAAGATGGCGCGCTCGGGGCTTGGCGACAGCCGCAAGCCCGTCGGCAGCTTCCTCTTCGCGGGACCGACCGGCGTCGGCAAGACGGAAGTCACGCGGCAGCTCGCGCTCGTCATGGGCGTCGAGTTCCTGCGCTTCGACATGTCGGAATACATGGAGCGGCACACCGTGTCGCGCCTCATCGGCGCGCCGCCGGGATACGTCGGGTTCGACCAGGGTGGCCTGCTCACCGAGGCCATCACCAAGCATCCGCACTGCGTATTGCTGCTCGATGAGATCGAGAAGGCGCATCCGGACGTGTTCAACCTGCTGCTGCAGGTGATGGACCACGGCACGTTGACGGACAACAACGGCCGCAAGGCCGACTTCCGGCACGTGATCATCGTGATGACGACGAATGCGGGCGCGCAGGAGATGGCGCGGCCGTCCATCGGCTTCACGCAGTCCGACAATTCGAGCGACGGCATGGAGGCGATCCGCCGCCTGTTCTCGCCCGAGTTCCGCAATCGCCTGGATGCGGTCATTCAGTTCGGCGCCCTCGACACGGCGACGATCGAGCGCGTCGTCGACAAGCTCATCGTCGAGGTCGAATCGCAGCTCGAGCAGAAGGGCGTGCAGGTTGCGCTGGACGATGCGGCGCGGGCCTGGATCGCGCAGAAGGGCTACGACCCGAAGATGGGTGCCCGCCCGATGGCGCGCGTCATTCAGGAGCACATCAAGCGGCCGCTCGCCGAGGAGCTGCTGTTCGGGCGACTGACGAATGGCGGAACGGTGCGGATTTCCGTGTCGAAGGATGGCCAGAAGCTCGAGCTGGATTGCACGCCGGCGCCGCAGCCCGAAGTGACCGTCTGACATCAGCTTTGGACGAGCAGAGAACTGCCGCCGAGGACAAATCGGCGGCAGTTCTCGTTTGGGAGCGCGATTATGCGCCGTGCTTGGGCTGCATTTCAGCGCTGGGCCGACGGTCGCAGACAACGTTCGCGGCGCTGTCGCCGTGATCGCGCAGGTCGGAGCCGAGCTCGCTCCTGGCGGGGTCCGCTCTTTCGGTCAGCGCGCGGTAGTGGCGCACGACTGGGATGGGTGAAGGCGGCCGGCTCGCCGTGACACTGCTCGCCGTTCGCGAAGGGACCGCCTGGGTGAAGGGTCGCACCGCCGGGGCATAGGGTGGCCCCGCTGGGCACGAAGGGATCCCCCGCTGGGAACCCAGGGCGCTTCGGGGGCGAAGCCCCCAAAACAACAACCCTATCGACCGCGGTAAATGATGCGACCTTTGGTCAGGTCGTACGGGGTCATCTCGACGGTGACCGCATCGCCGGTGAGGATGCGGATGTAGTTCTTGCGCATCTTCCCGGAGATGTGCGCATTCACCACGTGCCCGTTCTTGAGTCTCACGCGGAACGTGGTGTTGGGCAGGGTCTCGACGACCTCGCCTTCCATCTGAATAGCATCTTCTTTTGCCATACCGTCCTAAAGTGCCAAGGGCGGCGAATCATGCAGGCTCATCGGCAGAGGCGCAAGCGACGCATGCTCCCGCAGCAGGGCCTGAAACCGCTTCCGCGGGATGCGCCGGCTGCCCAGGGACTCGAGGTGTGCCGAAGCCATCTGGCAATCGATGACGACGATGCCCTCGGCCACGCAGGTCTCCACCAGTCGCGCCAGCGCAACCTTGGACGCATCCCGTTCCCGGCGGAACATGGATTCTCCAAAGAAGACCGCACCGAGCCGGACGCCGTACAGGCCGCCGACTAGCCGGTCGCCCCGATAGGTCTCGAAGCTGTGGGCATACCCCCGGCGGTGCAGCTCCACATACGCAGCCAACATCTCGGGGGTGATCCAGGTTCCCACGCTCCCGGGGCGGGGTGCCGCGCAGCCCTCGATGACGGCGCGGAAATCCCGGTCGATCGCGCTCGTGAAGCCGGCATTGCGCATCGTCTTGGCGAGGCTGCGGCTGCAGCGAAACTCCTCGGGGAAGAGCACGGCCCGCGGGTCCGGCGACCACCAGAGCACCGGTTGCCCCTCGGAGTACCAGGGAAAGATGCCGCGTCGGTACGCGGCCAGAAGCCGGGGAACGGAGAGATCGCCGCCCGCCGCCAGCAGGCCAGCCGGCTCGTCGAGCGCGCGCTCGAGAGGCGGGAACCACTCGGGCTCGTCCTGCGGCGACAGCCAGGTGATCGTTTTCACGGATCGGCTTTTAACCCATGTTGGGAGCGGCGGGCGACATCAGGGCGTCCCGCGGAACGGGACGTGTGCGCGCACCTCCTCAGCATACTCATCGATGGCCGCCCCTTCACGGCCCAGATAGTCGTCGATCGCCGAGCGAAAACGCCGGTCGGCGATGTAGTGCGCCGACCAGGTCAGCACCGGCTCGAAGCCGCGCGCGACCTTGTGCTCGCCCTGCGTGCCGGGCTCGAAGCGGGCGAGGCCGTTCTCGATGCAGAACTCGACGCCCTGGTGATAGCACGTCTCGAAGTGCAGGCTGTGGTAGTCGACAGCCGAACCCCAGTACCGGCCGTACAGAGTGTCGTCGCTGCGGAAGAAGATGGCCGTCGCCACCGGCTTGCCCGAGTGCATGGCGACCTTCACCATCAGAGCGTCGCCCAATGTTCGCGCGATCTCCGCGAAGAACGTCTTCGTCAGGTAGGGCTCGTGGCCGTGCCGGAGGAACGTGTCGCGATGGAAGGCGTACACCCGATCGAGCAAGCGTCCGTCGAGATCCCCGCCCGAGCGCGTCTCGAAGGTAATGCCGGCCTCCGCGACGCGCCGGCGCTCGCGCTTGGCCTTCTTGCGCTTCTCGGCCGTGAAGGTTTCGAGAAAAGCATCGAAGCTCGCGTAGCCGCGATTGCTCCAGTGGAACTGGCAGTCCCGCCGCAGCAGCCAGCCGGCGCGCTCACACGCGAGGCGCCCGGGCTCGTCGAGGAACAGGGCGTGGGCCGAGGACAAGGAGTGCTCGGCCGCGTAGTCCTCGATGGCGGCGAGAAGCAGCTTCGCAGTGCTCTCCGCGTCGAGATCCTTGCGGATCAAGAGGCGCGGCCCGCTCGCCGGCGTGAACGGCACGGCCACCGTCAGCTTCGGGTAGTAATTGCGCCCGACGCGCGCATACGCCTGCGCCCACGCGAAGTCGAACACGAATTCGCCGTACGAGTGTGACTTGGCGAACGCCGGTGCCGCGGCCGCGAGCCCTTGCGAATCGGAGAGTGTGAGATAGCGGGGCTCCCAGCCCGTACGCGATCCCACGCACCCGGTACGCTCGAGCGCCGCGAGGAATTCGTGGCGCAGAAACGGGATGTGCGTCCCGTGCAGCGCATTCCACTGGCGTGCGTCGAGATCGACGATGCGTTTGTGAACGGCGATCCGCATTCCCGCGGCTATTGACCTGCGTCGAGTCGTTCGAGGTACTTGTCGGCATCGAGCGCGGCCATGCAGCCGCTGCCTGCCGACGTGATGGCCTGACGATACACGTGATCCGCCACGTCGCCCGCCGCGAAGACGCCGGGGACGCTCGTCGCCGTGGCGTCGCCGTCGGTCCCGCTCTTCACCTTCAGGTAGCCGTCGTCGCGCATGGCGAGCTGCCCCTTGAAGATGCCCGTGTTCGGCTCGTGGCCGATCGCGATGAAGAGACCGGTTACGCGAATCTCGTGCGTCTTGCCGTCGATGCGGTCTTTCAGGCGCACGCCCGAGACGCCCGCATCGTCACCGAGCACCTCCTCGACCGTGTGGTTCCAGATGACTTTCATCTTGCCGGCGTGGACGCGCTCGAACAGGCGGTCCTGCAGGATCTTCTCGGCGCGCAGCTTGTCGCGCCGATGGATGAGCGTGACGTGGGCCGCGATGTTCGAGAGGTAGAGCGCCTCTTCGACGGCCGTGTTGCCGCCGCCGACCACCGCGACGTCCTGGTTCCTGAAGAAGAAGCCGTCGCAGGTGGCGCACGCGGAGACTCCGCGGCCCCGGAAGCTCTCTTCGGAAGGCAGGCCGAGATACTTGGCGCGCGCGCCCGTGGCGACGATGACCGCATCGGCGGTGTAGACGCCCGAGTCCCCGAACAGCTCAAAGGGCCGCCGCGACAGGTCCACCTTGTGAATGTGATCGTTGACGATCTGCGTGGCGAAGCGCTCGGCGTGGGCGCGCATGCGCTCCATCAGCGCCGGTCCCTGCAGACCCTCGACGTCGCCGGGCCAGTTGTCGACGTCCGTCGTCGTCATGAGCTGCCCGCCTTGCTCCACACCGGTGATGAGCAGGGGATTGCGGTTGGCGCGAGCGGCGTAAACTGCCGCGCTGTAGCCAGCGGGGCCGGAGCCGAGAATGATCAGGCGGCTGTGACGAGGTGTCCTCATGGGGGCCTAGCGTTTTGGTATGGGTTGATTCGCGACCCTGCGCGGGTCCAACGAGCCGCAATGGTACCAACTATGCTGGCGTTCAAGCCGTACACAGCCCATGCGGCGGCAATCGCCTCTATAATTTGAGTCACTCTCTAATATTCTTTACGGAACTCAAGGAATTGGCTGAATCTTCCGCCTCCACACGGAACTCCGTGAAATTCAGTGCGGCCGTCGCGCGCGGCTTGCGCGAGAGCGCCGCCATTGCGATCGCGGTCCTCGCGATCGTCGTGTTCGTGGCGCTCGCCACCTACAGTCCCAACGACACCGGCTTCTCATTCGCCGGCGATGCGCAAGGCGTGCGCAATCGCATCGGCCCGGTGGGCGCATGGTTTGCCGACGCACTGTTTTTCCTCTTTGGCCGGCCCGCGTTTCTCTTCCCGGTGATGCTGGCCGTGTGGTGCTGGACGCTCTTCCGCAACCGCAAGGGCGAAAAGGAGCCCAGCTCGCGCGCCAATACGGCGGTCAAGGTCGCCGGCTTCGCGCTCGTGCTGGTCTCGAGCTGCGGGCTCGCAACGCTTCACTGGGACCCGGGCCCGCTCCGCGACACCGCGGGCGGGGTCATCGGCAGACTGGTCGGGGAGGGGCTCGCATCGGGCCTGCAGTTCCTGGGTGCCACGCTGCTGATGATCGCCGCGTGGATGGCCGGTCTGTCGCTCGCATTCGGCGTGTCGTGGCTGACCGTCATGGATCGGCTCGGCGCGTACACGTGGGCCGGCGTGGCGTGGCTGCGCGAGCGTCTCGCCACGAAGCGCGAGGTCACGGAAGGGCGGGAGCGCAAGCAAGCGCGGCGCGAAGTGGTCCAGCAAACGGAGCAGAAGAAGTCGGCGACGCGCGCGCCGCCGCGCATCGAGCAGCCGCCGCCGCTGGTGGAGAAGAGCGAGCGCGTCGAGAAGGAGCGGCAGGTGCCGCTCTTCGAGGCGCCCAAGTCGGGCGAGCTGCCGCCGCTCAACCTGCTCGACGATCCGCCGCCGTCGGAGCCGAGCTATTCCGCCGAGGCGCTGCAGGCGCTCTCGCGTCTCGTCGAGATGAAGCTGAAGGATTTCGGTATCGAGGCGGAAGTCGTCGCCGTGCAGCCCGGGCCTGTGGTCACCCGGTTCGAGCTGCGTCCGGCGCCCGGCGTGAAGGCGAGCGCGATCACGAGTCTCTCGAAGGACCTGGCGCGTGCGCTCTCGGTGCTGAGCGTGCGCGTCGTCGAAGTGATTCCGGGCAAGAACGTGATGGGTCTCGAGATCGCGAACGAGAAGCGCGAGATCGTGACGCTCGGCGAGATCCTGCGCTCGAAGGCCTACGACGAGATGCAGTCGCCGCTCGCGCTGGCGCTCGGCAAGGACATCGGCGGCCAGCCCGCCGTTGCCGATCTCGCGAAGATGCCGCACCTGCTGATCGCGGGCACGACCGGCTCCGGCAAGTCCGTCGCGATCAACGCCATGGTGCTGTCGCTGCTCTACAAGAGCACCGCCGAGCACGTGCGCATGATCATGATCGATCCGAAGATGCTGGAGCTCTCGGTGTACGAGGGCATTCCGCATCTGCTCGCGCCGGTGGTCACGGACATGAAGCAGGCGGCGAACGCGCTGCGCTGGTGCGTCGTGGAGATGGACCGCCGCTATCGGCTCATGGCGGCGCTCGGCGTGCGCAACATCGTCGGCTTCAATCGCAAGGTCAAGGAAGCGAACGATGCGGGCAAGCCGATCCGCGATCCGGTGATGATGGAGATGGCGTCGAACGATCCGACGTTCGATCAGAGCACGATCCCGACGCTCGTGCCGCTGCCGTTCATCGTCGTCATCATCGACGAGCTCGCCGATCTCATGATGATCGTCGGCAAGAAGGTCGAAGAGCTGATCGCGCGGCTCGCGCAGAAGGCGCGTGCGTCGGGCATTCACCTCGTGCTCGCGACCCAGCGCCCGTCAGTGGACGTGATCACGGGTCTCATCAAGGCGAACATTCCCACACGTATCGCGTTCCAGGTGTCCTCGCGCGTCGACTCGCGCACCATTCTCGATCAGATGGGTGCGGAAACGCTGCTCGGACACGGCGACATGCTGTATCTGCCCGCGGGCACGTCCTTGCCGCTGCGCTGTCACGGCGCCTTCGTCTCGGATCAGGAAGTGCACCGGGTCGTCGCCGCGCTCAAGACGGACACGCCGCCGAACTATATCGAGGACGTGCTGTCTGGACCCAGAACGCTGATCCCGGGCATCACGCCGGATGATGGCGACGAGGGCGTCGGCGGTGTCTCGGCCGGCGGCGAGCAGGACCCGCTCTATGACGAAGCCGTGAAGATCGTGACCCAGGAACGCAAGCCGTCCATTTCCTACGTGCAGCGCCGGCTCAAGATCGGCTACAACCGCGCCGCGCGCCTGCTCGAGCAGATGGAGTCGGCGGGCGTCGTCGGGCCACTGCAGCCGAACGGCTCGCGCGAAGTGCTCGCGCCGGCGCCAGCCGGGGA
>DASZSS010000059.1:0-2546 GCA_035548535.1 Steroidobacteraceae bacterium | reverse complement strand
TTGGAGAAACTCGTCGCGACGATTCTCTCGAAACCTACACGGTCGCCGCCAAGAGGCGTGGCTCTCGCCGGCGACGCGCGGTAGGCATCAGCGTAACCAATCCGCGTTAGCGCTTCGAGTACTGACCGCTGCGGCGGGCCTTCCGATGCCCCACCTTCTTGCGCTCCACCTCGCGCGCATCACGCGTGACGAACCCGGCAGCGCGCAGCGGCTTGCGCAGGGTCTCATCGTACTCGATCAGCGCACGGGTGATGCCATGACGGATCGCACCCGCCTGCCCCGTGATGCCGCCGCCATTGACGCGCACGGTGATGTCGAACTTGTTCACGAGCTGCACGGCCTCGAGCGGCTGGCGCACGATCATGCGGCCGGTCTCGCGGCCGAAGAACTGGTCGAGCGGCCGGTCATTCACCGTGATCTCGCCCTTGCCGGCGCGCAGATAGACGCGAGCGGTGGCCGTCTTGCGCCGACCGGTGCCGTAATTCGGAGTAGCTGCCATGAGAGTCTGGTCCTGTAATTAGAGATCGAGCGGCTTGGGCTGCTGAGCCGCGTGCGGGTGGCTCGCCCCCGCGAAAACGTGAAGCTTCTTGTACATGCGCCGCCCCAGCGGGTTCTTCGGCAGCATGCCCTTCACCGCGAACTCGATGACCCGCTCCGGGTGCTCCGCCAGCAGCTTCTCCAGCGCGATCTGCTTGATCCCGCCGATGTGCTGGGTGTGCCAGTAGTAAATCTTGTCCGTGAGCTTGCGCCCGGTGACGCGCACCTTGTCGGCGTTCACGACCACGATGTGATCGCCCATGTCGACGTGCGGGCTGTAGTCGGCCTTGTGCTTGCCCTTCAGGCGATGGGCGATCTGGGACGCGAGCCGGCCGAGCGTCTTGTTGCTCGCGTCGACGAGAAACCAGTCGCCGCGAACGGCGGCCGGCTTGGTGAATGCAGTAGTCGCAGAAAGGGTAGTCATGGCAGATCCGAAAAGCCGCGGTCCCGGGGTGCGGGGCGCGGCGGTGAACCCCAAAAAAGGCGCGGAAGTTTACTGAAGCACCCCCCTCATTGCAAAGACCGCTGCCAATGCGGGCGGGCTTGCCCTCTATAATAGAGAGCATGGCGCCGGCGCACCGTCCCAGACTCCCTTTCCGGGTCCCCGAGCCCCCTTCGCTCGACACCATTATTTCCGTTGCAGACAGGGCCTTACGCGCGGTGTTCGCTCCCGCTCGAGCCAGCCGGCCGCTGCCCGCCCCCGCCGGTGCCCCGCCCGAATTGTCCGCCGCGGAGCGTCGCGAATCCGGCGCTCTCATGCGTGTGAATCACACCGGTGAGGTCGCGGCGCAGGCGCTCTATCACGGTCAAGCCTTGGTGGCCCGGTCGGAAACGACCCGGGCGATGCTGCTGCAGTCGGCCCGCGAGGAAGCGGACCACCTCGCGTGGTGCGAGACGCGCCTGTCCGAGCTCGGGTCCCGACCCAGCCTGCTCGATCCGCTCTGGTATGCCGGGTCGTTCACGATCGGGGCGCTCGCCGCCACGTTCGGCGATCGCGTGAGCCTCGGGTTCGTGAGCGAGACCGAGCGCCAGGTCGAAGGCCATCTCGACGATCAGATCGCACGACTGCCCGCGCGCGATACGCGCAGCCGGTCGATCCTCGCCGCCATGCGCACCGATGAGATCGCACACGGCGCCGCGGCACGCGCCGCCGGCGGCATCGATCTTCCGGCGCCCGCTCGCGTACTGATGAAGCAGACGGCGCGGGTCATGACCGGAACTGCGTACTGGATTTGAGCCGGAATTGAGTGTTCCGCCCGTAATCGCTTGCAGTTATACGGGCTTATGTATACAAAGCGCTCGCGCACGCGCCATCTCTGGGGAGCTGGTTAATGGAAGAGAACATCAAGCCGCTGAGTGATATTCCGGCGATCAACCGCTTTTTGAGCTACTGCCGGATCCGCACCGTGCCCTCGAAGACGGTTGTCATTCACGCGGGCGACCTGCCGGATGTTCTCTACTACATCATCAGCGGCTCGGTCGAGGTCATGATCGAGGACGAGGAAGGCAACGAGATGGTGCTCGCCTACCTGAACCGCGGTCAGTTCTTCGGCGAGATGGGCCTCTTCTACGAACAGCCGACGCGCAGCGCCTGGGTCCGCACCCGCAACCAGTGCGAGCTCGCGGAGATGACCTACCCGCGCTTCCGCCAGATCGCCGCCGAGAGCCCCGGCCTCATCTTCGAGCTCGCCACGCAGCTCGCGACGCGGCTCGATCGCACGAACCGCAAGCTCGGCGACCTCGCGTTCGTCGACGTCACCGGGCGCGTCGCGCACGCCATCATGGACCTCTGCGGCGAGCCCGATGCGATGACGCATCCCGAAGGCATGCAGATCAAGGTGAGCCGGCAGGAGCTGTCGCGCCTCGTTGGCTGCTCGCGCGAGATGGCCGGACGCGTGCTGAAGGTGCTCGAAGAGCAAGGCCTGCTGCGCGCCACGGGCAAGACGATCGTCGTGTTCAATGCGCGCCCGAAGATGAAGACGCGCCCGGTGATCGTGCCGGCGAAGACC
>DASZSS010000058.1:0-6217 GCA_035548535.1 Steroidobacteraceae bacterium | reverse complement strand
TCGCAGCATGGTGGAGGCCATCAGCAAGGTCGGGCGCGCGCTCGGCATCGCGACCATCGCGGAGTGCGTCGAGACGGCGGTCGTGCTCGAGGAGCTGAAGCGGATCGGCGTAGATTTCGCCCAAGGCTACTTCATCGCCCGGCCGCTGCCGATCAGTCAGCTCACCTAGCGCCGCCCAGGCGCTCCGGCGCATCGCGACCGGCGAGCCCGGCCGCCAACGGATCGTTCTGGGCGCCGATGCCGTCGGCTACACTTGCCGCCATGGCAATGAAAGAGCCGCCATTCACGGTCGGTATCGAAGAAGAATACCTGCTGGTCGATCGTGACACCGGCGAGGTCGACAACGACCCGCCGTCCGAGCTGCTGAAGGAGTGCACGGAGCGGGGGGCGGGACAGATCGCGCCGGAATTCCTGCGCTCGCAGATCGAGGTCGGCACGTGCGTGTGCCGCACGCTCGCCGAGGTGCGCGCGGACCTGGCGCGCCTGCGTGCGCTGATCGTCGAAGTGAGCGGCCGGTACGGGCTCGCGCCCATTGCGGCGTCCACGCACCCATTCTCGCGAGCCATGCTGCAGAAGCCGACGGAGAAGGACTACTACTCGGCGATGGCGGCCGAGATGCAGGCCACTGCGCGCCGGCTGATGATCTGCGGCATGCACGTTCACGTGGGCATCGATGACGACGACCTGCGCATCGATCTCATGAACCAGCTCTCGTACTTCCTGCCGCACCTCCTGGCGCTCTCCTGCTCGTCGCCGTTCTGGGAGGGCGAGCAGACCGGGCTGAAGTCGTTCCGCTCGACGGTCTACAACGCGCTGCCGCGCACGGGCCTGCCGGAACGCTTCGCGAGCTATGGCGAGTTCCGCCGCCATCTCGACACGCTGATCCGCAACGGCCTCATCGAGGACACGACCAAGATCTGGTGGGATTTGCGCCCGAGCTCGCGCTATCCGACGCTCGAGACGCGCATCATGGATGTCTGCACGAGCATCGAGGATTCGCTGTGCCTCGCCGCGCTGACGGTGTCACTCGTGCGCATGCTGTTCCGCCTGCGCCGCGCCAACCAGAGCTGGCGCTGCTATCCCAACCTGCTGATCGCGGAGAACCGCTGGCGCGCGATGCGCTACAGCTTCGACGCGCAGCTCCTCGACATGGCCAAAGGCGAGCTGGTCGATTTCGCGACCTTGCTCGATGAGCTGCTCGAGCTCGTGGCGGAGGACGCGGAGGCGCTCGGGTGCTCGCGGGAAGTGGCGCACGCCCGCCAGATTCTCGCGCGCGGCACGAGCGCGCACCGGCAGATCGCGCGGTACGAGAGCGCCCGCTCGCGCGGCGCCAGCGAGCGCGAGGCCCTGCGCTCGGTCGTCGATTTCCTGATCGCCGAAACCGCCGCCGGCACGCGGTGAGCCGATCCGCGCGCGGTCGCAATCCGCGTCAACTCGTGTAGACTGCGCGCCGTCATTGGGGAGTAGCCTCCCTGCCGCGGGACGCCCCGCGCCAGGGGCCTGCATCAACAGACTTGGCCTTCGGCCATGGTGCAGGCGACTTCGGTGTCTGGTGAGACCTTTGACTCTCGTGCGAGACGCTGGGCCGCTTGCGCGAGGGTCATCGCGTCGGCATCGGCCCTGAGGCTCAAGGTGGAAGCGTTCCTCGTCTCGACGGGCGTCGTGGCCCTCGCCGAAATCGGCGACAAGACTCAGCTCCTCGCGCTCGTGCTCGCTGCCCGGTATTGCAAGCCGGTGCCGATCATCCTCGGCACGCTCGCGGCGACGTTGCTGAATCACGCGCTCGCCGGTGCGCTCGGACGGTTCGTGGCGCACCTGATCGCGCCGGATCTCATGCGCTGGATCCTCGGCATCTCGTTCATCGCCATGGCGATCTGGACGCTCATTCCAGATCACCTGGACGAAACGGAGGAGCCGAAGTTTTCGCGCTTCGGCCCCTTCCTGACGACGCTGTGCGCGTTCTTCGTGCTCGAGATGGGCGACAAGACGCAGATCGCGACGGTCGCACTCGCCGCGAAGTACGCGTCGCTCGCCGGCGTGGTTGCCGGCACGACCCTTGGAATGATGATCGCGAACGTGCCCGTCGTCCTGCTCGGCAACGGCATCGCGAAGCGTCTGCCGTTGCGCGTCGTGCACGCGTGCGCGGCCGCGATCTTTCTCGTCATGGGCCTTCTCGTGATCGCGAGCACCGGCTACTTCGGCTTCCACGAGACGCCCGCGTAAACGGAGCGCCCATCGCCCGGCAGGAACTGCGCCGCGTCGGCGCCATGCGCATCCGCAATGACGCCCGTCGTGGATGCATAGCGTCGATCCGCGAGATTGCGGCCTTCCACGTACCAGGAAAGCCCGTGCTCGACGTCGCGCGCCAGCTTCAGCCCGACGAGCGCATACGGGTTCGCGAACCAGGTGTTCGCCATGTCGATCGCATACCGGCGCGGTGACCACTCGGTGCTCAGCGTGATCGCGTAGCCGTCGCTCATCGTCCAGACGAGCTCGCCGCGATAGAAATGCTCGGGGATTCCGGGGAGCGCGTTGTCGCCGTAGCTCGCATTGCCGTCGAAGCGGAAATCGCTCCACAGATACGAGGAGCGCCACGACAGCGCGTGGGTGAGCGCAATCTGCGCGCCGAGCTCGACGCCGCGATGGAGGGTACGCGGAGCGTTCACGGTGCCGAGCGGCTGCCCGTTCGGGTCGTTGAGGCCGAGCAACTCATCGCGCACGCGTGCCGAGTACGCGGCGAGGTCCCAGCGAAAGCGCGCCAGCGTGCCGCGCGTGCCGATCTCGACGGTACGGGCTGTTTGCGCTTTCAGGATGCTCACGCCCGGCCCACCCGTCAGCTCACCGAAGCTCGGCGGCTCGAAGCTGCCCGAGACATTCCCGAACACGGACCACGCGCCGGACCCGCGCCAGACGAAGCCGACTTTCGGCGCGAGCTGCGTGTAGGAGGCGTCGAGGCTCTGATCGCCGTTCGCGAGGAAGAGATCGTCGTAGCGCCGCTCGGCATCCGTCCACTGGGCGCCGGTCACGAGCGTCCAGCGCGCGTCGAGATCGAATTCGTTCTGGAGGTAGACGGCGTAGTTTTCCGAGAACTGATGGCTGCGCGCGGTGCGCGCGCCCTTCGCGCCGGCCACGTTCTCGAAGCGATCGTCGTGCACGCTGTTCCATGAGGGCGCAATGCCGGCGACGAGGCGATTCACATGTCCGGCGAGCTTGCGCTCATCGACATAGCGCGCGCCCACGAACCCGTCGTTCGAGCGCTGCTGCAGAAGCTGGAAGATGGGATGCCAGAGGTCCTTGTAGCCGTATCCCGCGGACAGCTCGAGATGGGCGTCCCCGAGATCGATGACCGTGCGATTGGCGAGCCGGTAGAGATCGAAGTCGCGATGCTGCCGGCCCGCGAGATTGCCGGCGTTCGCCTGCCGCGGATCGGCGGCGAGCTGGGCCTTGGTGATCGCGCCGGGCAGCGCCGACACCGAGTGCACGACCGAGACGTAGAAGCGGCTCTCGACCGCATCGCTCAGGCGCCGCGCGGCGTTGCCGAAGAAGCGCTGATTCTCCTGCTTCGACCAGTCACGAAAGCCCTCCTGCGAGTACGCCGACAGCGCTGCGAAGTAGTCGCCGGTCGTGAGCACATCGCCGAGCGAGACGAGCGCCCGCCGATACGCGAAGCTGCCGCCTTCGAGCCGTGAGCGCAGGCCCCAGCTATCGTGGCCCGAAGGCGAGACGAAGTTGATCGAGCCGCCGAGCGTCGTGCCGCCGTACTCCAGCGCGTTCGCGCCGCGCATGACTTCCGTGTACGCGAGTGCGAGGGGCTCGATGGCCTGAAAGTCGCCACTCCCGTCGGCCAGCGTGAGCGGAACGCCGTCCTGGAGCAGATTGATGCCGCGCATGTGAAAGGTGCGCTGCAGGCCGGAGCCGCGAATCGAGACACGCGCTTCCTCGGCGCCGAACCGCGATTGCACGAACACGCCGGGCGTCAGCGCGAACATATCGACCAGCGTCGACGCGCGTCCGTCCGCATATTCGGATTGACCAACGACATTTGCGCCACCGGGCACGCGCTCGGCCTCCGCGCGCGCGGCCTCTTCGCCGGGCGCACTGAGGGTAGGGCGATCGGCGGTGACGGTAATTTGCTCGAGATTGCGCGGCGCGGCCTGGTCCGCGTGCGCAACAGCGGCGGACAGCAGCAACGCCAGTCCGCCTGGATGCAAGACCTTCATAAGCTCTCCGTGAACGAAGCACGAACGGCGGTGGGCACGCCCACGCCGAACCGAACGGGACGTATTTCGTCAGGAGAGCGCGGGAGGTCCGCGCGGTTGCTGGACGCGATAGCGCGCGAGCGCCGGCGCGCTGGGAGAGCGGTAAAGATGCGGAACGACGGCGGATTCGATCGGCGTCAGCAGCAGCGCGGCGTGCGGCGCCGGCCCCGTCGCGGCCGCCGCCGCGAACACGCAATGCTCGGCGCGAGCGGCGTGATCGTGAGAGCCGTTACCTGGGTGCTGACTCTCCGCCGGTGCAGTCCCGCCGTGTGCGTGATGGTGGTGAGCAGCGTGCCGGTCGGGGTCTTGCAGGAGTTGGGCCGGGAACCCGTCGGGACAGATCTCGAACGAGAACGGCCGTTCCGTCGAGGGCATGAATCCCGCAGGAATCAGCGCCCGTGTCATCACCGCTATCAGCAGAATGCTGATGAGCCAGTGATGCTGAACGCGGCTGAAGACTCTGTTAGACACGTCTGCGAGACTCGATGTGCGCGCGCATTCTAGCCCCAAGGCCGTCGCAAGACATGAGTCCAACTACCTAAATTGGGTCTACGGTTACCTGAAACTGCGGCTGATGAACCAATACATGCCGAGACCGACGAGCGCGGAGGACAGCACGTCCACGACGATCGGTCGCGGCAAGGCGATGCGCACGCGTCCGAGCAGGGCTACGAGGCCGAGCAGGGTGAAGACCAAGGTGAGCTGCCCCACCTCGACACCCAGGTTGAACCCGACGAGCAGCTCGGCGAGCCGCTCGGTTGGGAGCCGCATCTCCAGCAGGTCCGACGCGAAGCCGAATCCGTGGATGAGGCCGAACACCAGCGTGACCACGAGGCGGAGCCGGGCGGCGTCGTACAGGTGGCCGGACATCATGAGGTAGCACGAGCCGAACAGTGCGGCGCCTGCGAGCAGCGACGCGGGAAGGCTGCCGAATCCGGCGGCACTGGCAATCGCCATCACCGTGAGGAGCGAGGCGACGCCGACCGAGATGACCTCGGGTCGGCGCGTCGCCACCGCGATGTTCTCCGCACCGATGAGCGCGATGGTCAACGCGACGAGCGCGTCGATGAACTCCGCGTGCGGCCGCAGGATGCCCGTGACGGCGAGCGCAAGAGTGGCGCTGTGGCCGAGCGTGAAGCCCGTGATGACGAATGCGAGATCGCGCGCGCGCCGCGAGATGAGCACCAGCCCGAGGAGGAACGACATGTGATCCACGCCCGTGAAGATGTGCATCACGCCCATCTTCATGTACTCGAAGAAGCTCGCGCTGCGCAGCTCGCTCGCTTCGCCACCGGAGAGATCGAGATCGCGATGATCGGTCGTGATCATCTGCTCGATCAGGTCGCCGGAGTCGAGCTCGATCTGCGCGAGCGTCACGTGCGAGGGGACGAGCTCGAAGAAGGCGGACGAGTGCAGCGCGATGCCCTCGCCGGATGCGCAAGTGAACGCCAGGTCGAAGCGGCGGAACTGCTCGGTGGCCGTGACCGGGCGCACGGGGCCGGCGAGCGCACATTTGCCCGCTTGCGACGTGACCCACACGTGCGTGGCGAGGTAGCGCGTGATGTCGTCGTTCGAGGCGCGCCCGCCGTCTTTCGCGAGGCGATCGGCTTCGACGAGCGGGATGGAGAACGTGGAGTGCACGGACTTGCCGGCGATGTGCCACACCGTGTACGTCTCGCTCTTCGTGTGCGCGTGCGCCGCCAGCGGCGCGAGCGCAAGGACAGCGGCCAGCGCCAGTCCAGCCGCGCTCGTCACCGCGCGTGCGAGGCGGCGCCGCGCGGCGCGCACGATCGGCTCGGCGGCCGCAGCGGCAAGGGCTCGGCGGAGTCGAGCGAGCGCGCTCACCACTTGCGCTCCGCGATGCGGATGTCGGCCTTGCCGGCGAGATACTTCAGGTTGCCCTTGCGAATCTCGTCCTGCGCGTCCTTCTTCAAGTCCGTCCAGACTTCGTTGGCGAC
>DASZSS010000057.1:0-5582 GCA_035548535.1 Steroidobacteraceae bacterium | reverse complement strand
CCTTCTGCCGCGTGAGGCGCGGCACGAGCTGGTTGATGCGGATGTAGAGCTCGGTGCTCTCCTCCGCCGGGCCGGAAATGATGAGCGGCGTGCGCGCCTCGTCGATCAGGATCGAGTCCACCTCGTCGACGATCGCGAACGCGAGCGCGCGCTGGACGCGGTCCTCGAGCCGATAGGCGAGGTTGTCGCGCAGGTAGTCGAAGCCGAACTCGTTGTTCGTGCCGTACGTGATGTCGCAGTTGTACGCCTCGCGCTTCTCCTGCGAGGTCTGCGAGTTCTTGATGACGCCGACGGTGAGGCCCAGGAAGCGGAAGATCGGCCCCATCCAGTCCGCGTCGCGCTGCGCGAGGTACTCGTTGACCGTGACGACGTGGACGCCTTCGCCTGTGAGCGCATTCAGGTACGCCGGCAGTGTGGCCACCAGCGTCTTGCCCTCGCCGGTGCGCATCTCGGCGATCTTGCCCTGGTGCAGCGTGATACCGCCGATGAGCTGCACGTCGAAGTGGCGCATGCCGAGCGTGCGCCGGCTCGCCTCGCGGACCACCGCGAAGGCCTCCGGCAGGAGCTGGTCGAGGGTCTCGCCCTTGGCGAGGCGTTGCTTGAATTCGTCGGTCTTCGCCCGCAGCGCCTCGTCGGACAACGCCTTGATGGCTGGCTCGAAACTCGCCGCGGCGCGCACGTCGCGTTCGTATGAACGGATGATCCGTTCGTTGCGGCTGCCTAGCAGGCGCGTGAGAAGTTGCAGCACCGGGACATCCCGTTCAAAGGTAAAAATTCTAGTGGTGGCCGGCAGTTGCGCGGCCGCCTGGACCATGGGGGCCGCGTATTGTACGCAATAGACGCCGCTACGCGGAATTCGTTCGTGTGTGGGGGCAGATGCACCCGAGACAAGGAGGGTCGCGCGAGGGCGCAGACGACGCGACCCCGACGCGGCGCGCGTCGAGGTCGTCGATTCACGGGGTGAAAGGTGTGCTCAGTCCGCGTCGCCGCCGGCCGAACCGTAGCCGCGGACGACGGAGTCGCTGCCGCTGCCCCGGACCACCGTCGCGCTGCCGCTGCCGAGGAACGAAGCAGGATTGATCTGGCGGCCGTTCTTCAACACTTCGAAGTGGACGTGCGGGCCGGTCGAACGGCCCGTGGAGCCCATGAGCGCGATGGCCTGGCCTCGGGTCACGGTCTGCCCGACCGTGACGAGCGCCCGCTGGTTATGGGCATAACGTGTGATGTAGCCGTTGCCGTGGTTGATCTCGACGAGCGAGCCATAGCCTGAGCGCTGCCCCGCCCACGTGACCACGCCGGTCGCGACCGCCGTCACCTCGGAGCCGGCGGCGCCCGCGAAGTCGATGCCGCGGTGGAAGGCCTCGTGGCCGGTGAATGGGTCCTGGCGGTCGCCGAATCCGGATGAAATAAAGCCGCCCTTGGTGGGGCGGCCTTCGGGGTGAATCTGCTGGTTCAGGTCGCGAGCGAGGATGACGTTCTCGAGCGCGGCGAGCTGGGAGTCACGCAGATCGACTTTGCGCTCGAGCGCATCGAGCATGCGGGTCAGGTCGGGGATCTGCATCGAGACGCCGTCGGTCTCCGGACCGCCGGTCGGCGGCTCGCTGTCGAAGTCGAACTCGCGCGAATCGATGTTCGCCATGTCGGTGAGGCGCTTGCCGAGCGCATCGAGGCGCGTCACGTGGGCGTTCATCTGACCGAGGCGCATCGCCATGGCGTCCACGCGCTCCTGGAGCTGGCCGCGGAACTCCGCGATCTGCCGGCGCTGCTCCGCCAGCACCTGTGCCCACTGCGTGTGATCGCCGCGACTGAGAGCCGCCGCGCTGCGCTGACCGAGCTTCATCCCGAGCGCGAATGCGGTGCCGAGGATGCCGACTACCAGCGCACCGACCAGCCCGAGGGTCACGGGATGCGCAAGGTTCAGCTGGCGTGCCCGCCCTTCGCGCTGCGAAAACAAGATCAAGTTCATGCTGCCCACTCCGGAAGCACGTGTTTCGCGATCAGAGTCGCCTGGCGATGGCGATTGAAGAGACGGGCGTGTACGCCCTGTTCTGTTTCAAATACCTTGCGCCGTGCTGGCAACCCCGCTGTCATAGCTTCACTCGCTTTAGACCGGTGGCTTTGCGTCCCCACCTTTCGGTTGGGTTTGCCTCGATCAGCGCGTTGCAATATGCCCAAACGAACCAGACGACACAAGCTCGAATCCACGCGAATGGGACTCCGTCCCGTCGGTACTTCGCGTACCGCGGAATCTGTCAAAGCCTTGCTGAGTCGCTCATCACACTCTGCGCTCGGCCGTGTCGCCGAGCAGAGACAGAGTCAGTCGAATTGGCGCACCTTCCTGAGTAGCAAGCTTCCTGCCGCACTCGCGACACGCGTCACAGGCGCGGTCGAGAATGCGGAAAACCTCGTGATTTTCGCTGAATCCGCCGCATGGTCGGCGCGCCTGCGCTACGCCATTGCCGAGCTCGATGCGGACATTCGCCGTGCAAATCCCGCAATCCGCTCGGTGAGCGTGCGCGTCTTGCCGCGGCGCTGAGCGCAGCGACCCCCTGTATCGAAACAAGTGCAAGGTGCGCGGGGCGATGCCGCGCGATGGCGGTCGGCGCCATTTCGATCGACACATCGTCATGGCCGACCTGCGGCCCGAGCCCGTTCCGTGTGATCCGTGCAAACCCGCGCTCGTCTGAGCGCGTGCTGCTGTGTTCTGACGACAACACTCTCCTGCCTCTGTGCGGATTCGGCGCAAATTGCCGCTGCTTTTCTGTGTATCGATGAGCTGGTGCGGACAGTGGGTCTGCGCAACAACCGCCGCTCTCGAGCCTGCCCGGCGCCGCTGCCGGTCGCGCCGACACGTGGCGCCAGCACTTCGCGCCGGGCGTGAGCGCGCGCGATATCGACTCGTATGCGGAGCAGATCGACCGCCCTTGTGCGCGATCAGCGTCCGGAATACGCGAGCAAAGAGCGCCGGGCTCGCTAGCCGCCCGCGATGGGTGCGGTGGGCTTCAGGTTTCGGCGGCGGGCTGCGCGGGCGCCTCGACGTACGAGATCGGCGCCTCTTCGGGCGTTTCGAACACGACCTCTTCCCACGCCGAGCGGTCCTTCAGCATCGTCCGCAGCAGCTTGTTGTTCAGCGCGTGGCCCGACTTGTAGCCGCTGAATTCGCCGATGAGGCTGTGACCGAGAAGGTACAGGTCGCCGATGGCATCGAGGATCTTGTGCTTCACGAACTCGTCCTCGTACCGCAGGCCGTCTTCGTTCAGCACCCGGAAATCATCGAGCACGATCGCGTTGTCGAGATTGCCGCCGAGCGCCAGATTGCGCGCGCGCATCATCTCGAGATCGCGCATGAAGCCGAAGGTGCGCGCGCGGCTCACCTCGCGCAGGAACGAGGTGGTCGAGAAATCCATCGACGCCTTCTGCGAGCGCCGCTTGAAGATCGGGTGATTGAACTCGATCTCGAAATTCACCTTGAAGCCGTCGAAGGGGCGGAACTCCGCCCACTTGTCGCCGTCCTCGACGCGCACCGGCTGCTTGACGCGCACGAAGCGCTTGGGCGCACGCTGCTCCTCGATGCCGGCCGACTGCAGCAGGAACACGAACGGGCCGGCGCTGCCGTCCATGATCGGCACTTCCGGCGCGCTCACCTCGACGATGGCGTTGTCGATGCCGAGCCCCGCGAAGGCCGAGAGCAGGTGCTCGACCGTCGACACCTTCGACTCACCCTTCACCAGCGTGGTCCCGAGCGCGGTCTCGCCGACGTTCTCGGCGCGCGCCGGGATGTCCTCGGAATTGGGGAGATCGGTACGGCGGAAGACGATGCCGGTATCCGCAAGCGCCGGCCGCAGGACCATCAGCACCTTCTTACCGGTGTGGAGGCCTACGCCTGAGGCGCGAATCGAGTTTTTGAGCGTCCGTTGTCCAACCATAGGGAATCGGTAACGCGCGCCTGCGACACCGGCGCGTGAGGAGCGACCGGGTCCGCGGGATAGGCGGACAGTCCGCTCCGGCGCACAAGGCGCGCTACCGTAACACAAACGACCCCGGTCGGCCTCGTCCGACGCTGAGCCTGACAGGCTCGAGCCGGCCGGGACGCGCCCCCGCGTCCCGCAGGAGGCCGGTCCTTTCCCCTCGACCCGCCTCCAGTCCAGCTCTCGCCGCCGTGTATCAGTCGGCCTGACGCCGCAGGAACGCCGGAATATCCAGCAGATCCTCGGCATCGACGGGCTCGGGCCGCAGCCCATCGCCCACGGCCCGCTGACGCTGCACCGTCGGCTTGTCGAGCGCCGCGTAGTCGCTGCTGGTCAGCGGCTGACGGCGCACGACGCGCATCGACGGCAACGGGTTCGGCTCGCCACGATCGCGAGAGTTCAGCGCGTCACGCGCCGCCGCGAGATCGCGGTGATGGCTCGTTAGCGCGGGACGCGCGATCGCAGCCGGACGGCCGAGACCCGTCGCCACCACCGTGACGCGCACGGTGTTCGTGAGCTCCGGATCGATGACGGTACCGACCACGACGGTGGCATCGTCGGATGCGAACTGCTTCACGATCTGCCCGACTTCCTGGAACTCGCCGATCGACAGGTCCATGCCCGCCGAGACGTTCACCAGGATGCCGTGCGCACCCGCGAGGTTGATGTCCTCGAGCAGCGGCGACGAGACCGCGGCCTCGGCCGCCTGGCGCGCGCGGCCTTCGCCGCTCGCCGAGCCCGAGCCCATCATCGCCATGCCGGTCTCGGCCATCACCGTGCGCACGTCGGCAAAGTCGACGTTGATGAGGCCGGGCCGCGTGATCAGCTCCGCAATGCCCTGCACCGCGCCCTGCAGCACCTGATTCGCTGCCTTGAAGGCATCGAGCAGCGTCGTCTGCGGCCCGAGCACCGTGAGCAGCTTCTGGTTCGGGATCGTGATCAGCGAGTCGCAGTACTTGCCGAGCTCGCCGATGCCGTGGTCGGCCACCAGCGAGCGCTTGGCCCCTTCCATATCGAAGGGCCGCGTCACGACCGCCACCGTGAGGATGCCGAGCTCCTTCGCGATCTGCGCCACG
This sequence comes from Steroidobacteraceae bacterium, assembly GCA_035548535.1. Lineage (GTDB taxonomy): Bacteria > Pseudomonadota > Gammaproteobacteria > Steroidobacterales > Steroidobacteraceae > JADGHX01. Next base: position 538 of record DASZSS010000057.1, on the reverse strand, counting down.
ACCGGCGCCGCGCCCGTGCCCGTGCCACCGCCCATCCCCGCGGTGATAAAGAGCATGTCGCAGCCTTCGACCAGCTCGACGATGCGGTCGCGATCCTCCATCGCGGCCTGCCGCCCGACCTCGGGATCGGCGCCCGCGCCGAGACCCTTGGTCATGTTCGCGCCGATCTGCAGCGCGGTCTTCACCTTGGAATGCTTGAGCGCCTGCGCATCGGTGTTGATGCACATGAAATCGACTCCGTCGATGCCGCTCGTGACCATGTGTGCAACGGCATTGCCGCCGCCGCCCCCGACGCCAAGCACCTTGATGACGGCGCTTTGGCTGTACGCGTCCCTTAGTTCGAACATGAGTGTGTCGCTCCTCTTCTCTTATCTCTCGAATTAAACGGTTGGTTGTCTCGTCGTCGCGTCTGTCAGTGTCTGTCAGCTCAAAAGTTGCCCTGGAACCAGGACTTCATGCGCTCGAGCGCCGATTTCGCGTTCGTGAGCGAACGGCCGCGGCGCGCGGGCATGTGATTGTCACGGGCGTACATCAGGAG
>DASZSS010000056.1:0-3611 GCA_035548535.1 Steroidobacteraceae bacterium | reverse complement strand
TCGGCGCCGACACGCAGCAGGCGCGCGTTGTCCGGCGCCGGCGCGTTCCGATCCACCTCCAGCCAGGCGATCTTCTCCTGCGCAGGGGCATAGCCCACCTGCGAATGCGCGATGACGGTGGGGCGCGTCCAGTTCGGGATGCGATTCGCCGTCAACGTCCACTCGACGACGGCGCCCGTCTTGCCCGCCGGCAGCAGGCTACGCACGACGTACCAGCCGTTCTGCGCCTGATTGCGGCCGTCGAGCAGCGCGAGCATCGCGCCGTGTCCGTCGATGGTGACGCGGCGCTCGGCATCTTCCGGCGCGAGCAGGAGCTTGCGGCCGCTCGCGAGGCTGCGGCCGGACGGATAGAGCGGGAACACGCCGCTCGCGTCATCCATCAGATACGTGCGATGGAAGTACGCGGCGGGCAGGAACTCGAGATTGAAGCCGGCCTTGCCGACGAGCGCGGCCGGCAGCGGTTGATCGAGAATCACGCCGAGCACGACGCCGCCATCGCGCGCTTCCACGCGCACGACGTACTCGAAGTTGTAGTCGGGATACGCGAGCCGCGTCTCGATAACGCCGCTCTCTTTCCGCACAGTGCGTGATTTCAGCGTGGGCACCGGGTCCCACTGCTCCGGCGTGGGGCTGAGGCGCACGTCGCCGTTGGTCGCAGTGCGCACGCCGTGATGGATGAGCTCGACGCCGGCGATCTTCGAGTCGCTGAAGTTGCCGTCGTACACGTTGCTGAACGCGAGCACATCGAGGCCGCGAGCGCTGAAGTACTCGCGATCGTTCAACGTGAGATCGGCGGCGGAAGCCGTCATGGCCGCGAGCAGCGTAGCGAGGAGCAAATACGCGCGAGCCATGTTCTACCGCCCCTGCTCGGCGCCGACGCGACAATAGCGATCGATGAACTCCTGCTGCGTTGGCAGGCGCGCCACCGAGTCCGCGATGGACGTGCGCGCTTCCTCCAGCAAGCGTGTCAGCTGCGCAGGTTCGATCGTGCGCGCCGCAGGGTGATAGTGCTCGGGTCGGATGCCCTGACCCAGCAGCACCGAGACCCACGAATCCACGCGGAACAGCTCGCCGGCCGCCTGATACGCATGCGCAGCCTCGCGAAAGAGCTCGATGCGCTGGCGCAGCGAGTCGGGAATCTCCATCGTGCGGCAATATCGCCAGAACGCACTGTCGTCGCGCTGCGTGGCGTGAAAGTGCAGGATCACGAAATCGCGAATCTTCTCGATCTCGGCGCGCGTCTCGTCGTTGTAGAGCGCGACGATCGCCGGCGTGATGCCGCCGAGCGGGAAGTACTGCATGAGCCGCGTCACGGCGGTCACGATCAGATGAATGGCGGTCGATTCGAGTGGCTCGACGAAGCCGCTCGACAGGCCGATCGCCACACAGTTCGCGCGCCAGGCCGCAAGGCGCCGGCCCGCGCGAAACTTCAGCACGAAGGGCTGGCGCAGCGGCTTGCCTTCCACGGCTTGCAGCAGCCGGTCCTTCGCTTCGTCGTCCGAGAGATAGCGGCTCGAGTAGACGAGCCCGCTACCTACGCGATGCTGGAGCGGAATGGCCCAGCGCCAGCCGGAATCGTGCGCGACGCAGCGTGTGTAGAGCACTGGCGGCCGTACCGCCTCGGTCGGCACGGCGACCGCGCTATCGCACGGCAGCCAGTGATTCCAGTCCTCGAAGCCGGCATGCAGCGCCTGCTCGATGAGCACGCCGCGAAATCCTGTGCAGTCGACGAACAGATCGCCTTCGACGACGTGTCCCGACGCGAGGACCAGCGCTTCGATGAAGCCCGATTCCCCGTTCTGCCGCACGCTCGCGATCTTGCCTTCGACGCGCCGGACGCCGCGCGCTTCCGCGAACTTGCGCAGGAAGCGCGCGTACAGCGAGGCGTCGAGCTGATACGCGTAGTTGATCTCGGATTGCGGTGAGGTGGCAAAGCGGCCGGCCTGCAACGCCTGCCACTCGTAGCAATACTCGCCGAGCTCGGAGGTGCCGCCGTGCTCGCGGCTGCGCAGCCAGAAATGGTGGAACTCGCAGAGCCAGGTCGGCTTGCCGTGACGCCCGAAGGGGTGGACGTAGCGCTCGCCCGGCTTGCCCCAGTTGTCGAACTGGATGCCGAGCTTGAAGGTGGCCGAGCACGCGCGCATGAACTCCTGCTCGTCGATGCGCAGGAGCTTGTGAAACGTGCGGATCGGCGGCACGGTCGATTCGCCGACCCCAATGGTGCCGATCTCTTCGGATTCGACGAGCGTGATGTCGAGCAGCTCTCCGAGCTGCTGGGCGAGCGCCGCGGCTGTGAGCCATCCGGCCGTGCCGCCGCCGGCGATCACCACTTTCTGGATTCCCGTTCCGCTAGGCATGCGAGCGCATCACCGATTGAGAAGGTTGAGCAACATCGCGCGCAGTTGGCGCGCGGCCGTTTCGTCGATGGGGCCCAGTACGCCACGGGCCTGCTCCGGCAGGTGCGCGCGCGCTCGCTCGGGTGGCCCGAACACGTAGTACTCGAACACGTTGCGCCACGCGCGCTTCTCGGCTTCTGGCCGGTCGCGCAGCGTCCAGAGCGCGTGATAGAGCGCGTTCATCGGCGTCGGAATGAAGGCGGGCGAGTGGCCCCACCAGTAATTGATCAGCACGTTGAACGAGCCCAGCGCCTCGAAGTGGTGCCACCACATGCTGGGGATGAACACGGCATCGCCGGGCGCCAGCTCCGCGACCCGACTCGCCGCGAGCGCGTCGCGAAAGCGCGGGAAGCGCTCGAAATCCGGATTGGCGAAATCGACGATGCTCACCGCCTGGCCGCCCGGTGTGGGGTCGAGCGGACCGGGATAGAGATTGAAGATCTGCTCCGGCGGGAAGAGCGTGACGCGCCGCCGGCCGACGACCACGCAGGCGACGTTGTTCGGCGCGTCGTAATGGCACGAGGCGATGGTGCGTCCGCCGATCCAAATGCTCGCGAGCGGCTGCAGGCCGTGCGCGGCGAAGGCGAGATCGTTCTCCTGCCGGAACCCGGGCAGGCAGCCGTCGATGGTGGTCGAGGACACGTAGTACGTCGGCGGCTGAGCATCGCGCGCGTGCTCGCGAATCTCGTTCATCAGCTCATCGAGTCGCGCGCGCCGCGTGCCGAAGTTCAGTGCCGTGAAATCCTCGTTGTAGAAGAGCCGTCCGCCGATCTCCGGCGGGCCGACGCAAGCGCCGACGGTCTTGCCGTTGTAGAACGAGCGCAGGTAGGCAATGGCCTCGTCGTCGGAGCCGCGGCCGGCGCGCACGATCGGCCAATCGCGCACCAAACCGGCGAGCACGACGGGCTCGCCGCGTTCCAGCAGCTGCGGGAGCGGCAACGCATCCGGCCGACAATTCCGCAGGACGCGTAGTGCCGCCGGCGAGGTCACGATGCCCGGCGCGCCCGCCGCTGATGCTTCATCTCGATCAGCGTCTTCATGTTGTTGAGCGATGCGAGCACGAGATAGGCGCCTTGCAGGAAGCCGCTCTTGTGCAGGCTCGTGAGCGCCTCGCCTTCGAGCGCGCGCAGCTTCGGCTCGCTGATGGAGTAGAGCCCGACGAGGTCGTACTGCTCCTCGGGGCTGAAGCGAATCTCGATCTTCACGGGCTCGATC
>DASZSS010000055.1:0-8325 GCA_035548535.1 Steroidobacteraceae bacterium | reverse complement strand
TCAGGTGAACGTGCCGCAGCTCAAGGTGAACATCGATCGCATCAAGGCGAAGCAGCAGGACGTGAAGCTGTCCGACATCTTCCAGACGATGCAGGTGTACCTCGGCTCGCTGTACGTGAATGACTTCAACCGCTTCGGCCGCACCTATCAGGTCGTCGCCCAGGCGGACGCGCGCTTCCGCGCGCAGAAGGAGGACATCCTGAAGCTGAAGACGCGGAATGCGCACGGCGACATGGTGCCCCTCGGCGCGCTCGTGACGATCGAGGAAACGTTCGGGCCGGACGTCGTCTCGCACTACAACGGCTTCGCGTCCGCCGACGTCAACGGCGGCCCGGCGCCGGGCTACAGCTCCGGCCAGGCGGAGGCGGCGATCACGAAGATCCTCAACGAGACGCTGCCGCGTGGCATGACATACGAGTGGACCGATCTGTCGTATCAGCAGAAGGTCTCGGGAGACACCTCGACGCTGGTGTTCGGGCTCTGCGTGGTGTTCGTGTTCCTCGTGCTCGCGGCGCAGTACGAAAGCCTCAGCCTGCCGCTCGCGATCGTGCTCATCGTGCCGATGACGTTGCTCGCCGCCATCACCGGCGTGCTGCTCACGCACGGCGACAACAACATCTTCACGCAGATCGGTCTCGTCGTGCTGGTGGGGCTCGCGTCGAAGAACGCGATCCTGATCGTCGAGTTCGCGAAACATCTGGAGGAAGACCGCGGGATGGATCCGAAGCACGCAGTGCTCGAAGCGGCGCGGCTGCGCTTGCGGCCGATCTTGATGACGTCCATCGCGTTCATCGCAGGCGTCGTGCCGCTGGTGCTGGCGCGCGGCGCCGGTGCGGAGATTCGCCACGCGCTCGGCGTCGTGGTGTTCTTCGGGATGATCGGCGTCACGCTGTTCGGGTTGCTCCTAACGCCGGTGTTCTACGTGCTGGTGCGCCGTTTGGGGAAACGGAAAACAGCGACGCAGGTCGAGCCGCTGCCCGCGCCGCCTGCACTCTCGGAGTCGACGACTCATGCGTAAGTTGCCAACTCATCCGGGCGTAGTGGCCTCGCGCGAGTGGCGCGTCGGGCTGACGCGCGGGCTCGCGATTCTCTTCGGCTCGCTGTGGCTCGCGAGCTGCGCGGTCGGGCCGGACTATCACCGTCCCGACGTGAAGGTCGAGGAAAAGTTCGAGGGCGCCGCGCAGCCGGCGCCCGCGGAACCCAGCGCCGCGACCACGCAGCCCGCCTTGTACTCGCAGGAGGAGGCCGTCGCGCAGTTCTGGACGCAATTCAACGATCCCACGTTGAACACGCTGATCGCGGACGCCTTGCAGGCCAACCACGATCTGCGCATCGCGTACGCGCGCTTCACGGAGGCGCGCGCCGAGCGGCGGCTCTCGCAGTTCGATCTCGCCCCGACGGTCACCGCATCGGGCACGTACTCCGAGCAGAAGTACGCGAACGATCAGGGCGCCGCCCTCTTCGGCGGTACGCTGAAGCTCTACGAGGCGAGCTTCGACGCGGCCTGGGAGCTCGACTTCTTCGGCCAGATCCGCCGCAATATTGAAGCGAACCGCGCGGAGGCGCAGAGCGCGGAAGCGAACCTGCGCGATGCGCAGGTCGTCGTGACGGCCGAAGTCGCGCGCACGTACTTCGAGTTGCGCGGCCAGCAGAGCCAGCTCGATGTCGCGCGCCGTAACGCCGAGAACCAACGTGCCACGCTGGATCTCACCAAGGCGCGGCTCGATGCGGGCCGCGGCACCGAGCTCGACACCTCGCGCGCGCAGGCGCAGCTCTCTGCGACGCTCGCCACCATCGGCCCTCTTGAAGCGGCGGTGGCGCGCTCCATTCACCGTTTGAGTGTGCTGACAGGCCGGGAACCGACGGCGTTGACGACTTCACTGAGCAGTCCCCAAGACCTCCCCCCACTGCCTCAGGTCATCGCCGTCGGTAATCCCGCCGATCTGCTGCGAAGGCGGCCGGACATCCAGGCTTCAGAGCGCGCGCTCGCCGCGGACACAGCGCGCATCGGCGTCGCGGTCGCGGATCTCTTTCCGCATGTGACCTTCACCGGGAGTGTGGGCTATGCCGCCTCCGATGCGGGCTCCCTGGGCGACAGGGGCACCGGCACGCGACTCGTTGCGCCGGGCATCTCCTGGGCGGCCTTCGACATCGGACGCGTGCGCGCTCGCATCGCCGGCGCCCACGCCCGCGCTGACGCTTCCCTCGCGCAATATGAAAAGACGGTGCTCAGCGCCCTCGAGGAAACCGAGGACGCGCTCGTGACCCACGCCCGCGCCCGCGAGCGCCTCGAGCACGTAGCGGACAGCGCTCGCGCCAGTGCCGTGGCGGCCCGCCTCGCCCGCGCCCGATTCGACGGCGGCATCGTGGATTTCCTGGAAGTGCTGGACAGCGAGCGCACGCAGCTCGAGGCCGAAGACGCGCTGGCGCAAAGCCGGACCGAGGCGGCCACCAGCCTGATCGCCGTTTACAAAGCGTTGGGTGGGGGCTGGCAACAGGCCCCCCTGCCGAGGATGACCCCCGTTGCGACCGCTACGCCCACTTCGCGCTAGACTCGCGGGCCGGATGGCTCGGGAGAATCGGGTGAACGCGAACGTACTCACAGCCCTGGATCGCGAAGCGGCCGACCTGGAGGCCGAGGCCCAGCGTCTGCGCGGGGACGGCGCCCTGCGCGAGCTGCCCGTGGATGGGTTCAAGCCCCCCGCGGACGACCTGGCGGAAGAATCCGAATGCCAGCGCCTGGCCACGGCCCGTGCGGCCGAGCTGGCGCAGATGTACGAGTCGCTGCAGCGGCGAGAGCGCTTGCTGGCCGCATCGGCCAACGCAAGCCGCATCCTGCTCGAAGCGCCGGACGTGATGGCTGCCGTTCCGCACGTCCTTCGCCAGCTCGGCGAGGCGGCGGCGGTGGATCGCGTGAACCTCATGCTCACCCAGACCGGCCCGCGCGGCGAGCGTCTGCTCGTCGTCGCGAGCGAGTGGGTCGCGGAGGGCGTAGTACCGCATCTCGGCCATCCGACGATGGGCACGCTCGAAGAGCGGGACTTCGCGCGCGAGTGCGCGGAGCTGCGCGCCGGCCGGTCCGTCTGCATCATCAAAGAGGGCGCGCGCGAAGAGGCCTGCGGCTGCGCGCTCGAAGGCGTGGGCACGAAGACGAAGGCGATCGTGCCGATGTTCATCGACGGCGAGTACGTCGGCGTCGTCGGCTTCGACAGCACGCGTCAGCTCCGCTCGATCGATTCGGCCGAGCTCTCGGCGCTGGAAATGGCGGCGGGCATCATCGGCGCCGCGCTCCATCGCGAGCGGCTGGTCGATGCGGTCCGACGCGAGCGCGAGCGTGCCGCGGAAGAGCGCGTCGCGGAGCTCGCGCGATCGAATGCCTCCATTCGCAGCAATCTCGAGCGGCTCGCCAAGGAGCCGGACCTGCAGAGCTTCCTGCGCGCGTTGCTGCTCGAAGCGACGCGCCAGGTCGACGCGGCGGGCGGCTCCGTGGTGCTTTGGAAAGAGGCGCTGCAGGAGTGGCGCATCCTCGCGTACGCGCGGAACGGCGAGATCACCGAGCCGACGTTCCCGGTGAGCTTGACCCGCGAGCAAGCCAAGTTCGACGAGCGGCTGCGCGCGTTGCGCGAGCCGCAGTATCTCGACCTCACCGTGCCGGCCGATCTCGAGTGCGTCTGGCCGGGCACCGTGGACATGAAGCGGCTCGATCAGGTGCAGCGCATGTTCGTGCTGCCGCTGCTCTTCGGCGAGCGCACGATGGGATGCATCGCGCTGACGTTCCGCCATCGCGAGCCGATCAGCCCGCAGGCGTGTGAATCGCTGCTCGCGCTCTCGTATCAGGCGACGCTGGCCATCGAGCTCACGGTTCGGGCACATGCCTCCAAGACCGCGGCGGTGCTCGTCGAGCGCAATCGCATCGGGCAGGAAATTCACGACGGTCTCGCGCAGGCGTTCACCGGCATTCTGATGCAGCTCGGGGCCGCGGAAGAGCTGAAGGGCTCCTCGAAGCAGCTAAACGTGGTGCTCGGGCGCATTCGCGATCTCGCGAAGGAAGGTCTGACGGAGGCGCGCCGCTCCGTGCTCGCGCTGCGGCCGGAGGAAACGCGCCGGGGCTCGCTCACGGTGGCGCTCACGCAGCTCGCCGAGCGCTCTACGGTGCCCGGACGCGTCACGTCCACATTCGAGGGCGGCGCGGTTGCAACCGGGCTGCCGCCCGAGCACGAGCACGCGCTCCTGCGCATCGCGCAGGAAGCGGTGGCGAACGCGGTTCGCCACGCGAATCCGAAAAACGTACGCATCGTCTTGAAAGAAGAGCCCGCGAATTGGGAGCTGTCGATCAGCGACGACGGGGTCGGCATGGAGGGGGGACCGGAGCTCTGCGCGAAGATGGGCTTCGGGCTCGAGAACATGCGCGACCGCGCGCGCGCAATCGGCGGCGAGTGGCGTCTCGAGAGCAAACCCGGCGAGGGGACGCGCATCAGCGTCCGCGTGCCGAAGCGAGCGAGCGCCGAAGGCATCCGGCCGAAGCAACCGGCACAAGTCCAAGTCAACTGAACATGGCCGCCAATCCGAAGATTCGTGTCATTCTCGCCGACGATCACCCGGTGGTCCGCGACGGGCTCGCCGCGATCGTCAATCAACAGCCCGATATGCAGGTCGTTGCCGAAGCCGGCGATGGCGAGGAGGCGGTGCGCCTCTTCGATCAGCACTTGCCGGACGTCATGGTCCTCGACCTGCGCATGCCGAAGCAGGACGGCGTCTCCGTCGTGCAGACCGTGCTGGAAAAGCATCCAAAGGCGCGGCTGCTGATCATGACGACGTTCGACGGCGACGAGGACATCTTCCGCAGCCTGAGTCAGGGCGCGAAGGGGTATCTGCTGAAGGATGCGCCGCGCACCGAAATCCTCTCGGCCATTCGCGCGGTCAGCGAGGACCGGCCGTACACCTCATCGACGGTCGCGGCGAAGGCGTTGCAGCGCATGGCGAAGCCGAGCCTCACGCAGCGCGAGATGAGCGTGCTGCAGGAGATTGCTCAGGGCCGCAGCAACAAGGACATCGCGCGGCGGCTGAACATCACCGAAGGCACGGCGAAGACGCACGTGAAATCGATCCTGACGAAGCTCGATGCGATCAGCCGCACCGAAGCGGTCGCAGTCGCGCACAAGCGGGGATTGATTCACTTGTGATGCGTGCCGGCGGCGCGAGGTGACGGCTCGACTCAGGTCGGCTTGTAACCCTCGGGAGCCTGCGACCCTGGGCCGAAGAAGAACTTCTCCATCTCGCCTTCGAGGAATTTGCGCGCCTTCGGCTCGATGGGCGTCAGCCGATACTCGTTGATCAGCATCGTCTGATGGGCAACCCAGCGTTGCCAGGCTTCCTTGGACACGCTCTCGTAGATGCGCTCGCCGAGCTCGCCCGGATACGGCGGGCGGTCGAGCCCGGGCGCTTCGCGCTTCAGGAGCACGCATTGAACCATGCGAGTCACGTCGACATCTCCGCGAGTCGCCTCACGCAAGCGGCTCGTCGAACAACGTGCGCTCGGTGAGGCCGGTGAGCAAAGTCTTGATCGGCGCCGGCAGCCCGATGCGCGCCGGCTGCCGCGGGTTATACCAGAGGCTCCGCGGAGCATCCATGACGCCCGCCGGGCCCGCGCAGCGCGTGAGCAGAGGCGTGACGATGAGATCGAAGTGCGTGAACGCGTGCTCGATCAGGCTCAGATGCGTGGGCTCGGTCTGCGGCGCGCGCAGAGTCTGCAGCGCGAAGGCGCGCGCGGCCGTCTCGGTGTCGAACTCCGGCAGGCACCAGAGCCCGCCCCACACTCCGGATTCGGGGCGGCGTTCGAGCAGCACACTGCTGTCCTCGTCGCGCAGCGCCACCAGCATGAAAACGTGTTTCGAATGCCGCGAGCGAGCGCGCTTTGGCGCCGGGATCTCGTCCTGCTTGCCCGTGCGCCGCGCATAGCACCACTCGCGCAGCGGGCAATACGTGCATAGCGGCTTGCGCCGCGTACACACGGTGGCGCCGACGTCCATGATCGCCTGCGTGTAGACATCAACGTTCTCGCTCGGCGTGCATTCATCCGCGAGTCGCCACAGCTTGTCGGTGGCCGAGCGCTCGGACAGATCGCCCTGAACGCCGAAGAAGCGCGAAAGCACGCGGCGCACGTTGCCATCCAGGATCGGAAAGCGCTCGCCGCGACTCAGCGCGAGAATCGCGCCGGCCGTGGAGCGCCCGACGCCCGGCAAGTCCGCAACTTCGTCGAACGTGCGCGGGAACTCGCCGCCGAATCGATCGCGGATGCGAACGGCCGCGCGATGCAGATTCCGGGCGCGCGCGTAGTATCCGAGCCCGGTCCACAGGTGCAGCACATCGTCGATCGGCGCGTCGGCCAGCGCACGCACATCGGGGAAGCGCTGCATGAAGCGCTGGTAGTACGGGAGGACGGTCGAGACCTGCGTCTGCTGCAGCATGATCTCGGAGACCCAAACGCGATACGGCGTGCGATCGTGCTGCCAAGGCAAGTCGTGCCGGCCGTGCTGCGCATGCCATTGCACGAGCGCCTCGGCGATCGGCGATTCGCTGTCCGACCGCGGCGTCGTCAACTCATCTGCCCTCCGGCGGCGGCGCTGAATGGCCTTCTTCACTGGCGCCCTTCACTGGGCCCACGACACTGGCCCATTTTCACGCGCTTCACGAGTCCGACTACAGTGACGCACTTCCGCTGACCCACTTTCGGTGGCCCGCTTTCATTGGCCCTGCTTCACCGCCCCGTCGGCCAGCTCGACTCGCAAGCGCACGTTCTTCATCTGCGCGTCCGCGAGCCAGGCCTGATCGAACGTCAGCTCGCCCTGCATCTTCAGCGCTCGCAACGTCGCGAGCGGCAGCTCGAAAGGCTGCTTGCTGGTCTCCTCGAGCGTGACGTACCGGGACAGGCCGATCTTGTCGCCGTGGAGCGCGAACGTCCAGACCGGATCGGCGCCACTCGCGCGATTGAGGTCGCCGCTGAAATGCGTCTCGTCGAGCTGCAAGTCGATGCCGTTCACCGTGATCGCGCCAGCCTTCCACTCCCACATGCTCGACAGGCTCAGCGGACCGATCGTGCTCTTGTCCACCGGTAGCGGCGCCTTCTTCACGCCGATTTGGGCGAGGAAATCGCGCACGGAGCGCACCTCGACCGACACCGGCCCGCGCACGTACAGCATCTTGTCTGGGCCGGTTTCGCCCGCCTGGATCGACGCGGTCACCTTCGCCTCGCCGACCCGCGCACTCACCTCGGAAATCGCGATGTCGAGCGGCCGCAACCGCGCCGCGAGCCGCGAGACCTGCAGCGTGATCGGCAGCCCGCGCGAGGGGAACGAGCCGCCGGTGAGCTGATTCGAGGATTCGAGCCCGAACAGGTCGATGTCGTTCGCATCATCCGAGACGTGCAGGCGAGCGGTCGCCTCCACCTTCGCGACCACCGGCGGGAGGCCCGCACCGCCCGCTCCCTGCCTACCCGCTGCGCGCGCAATGCCGCCAGCGGGTGCCTCGTTGCGCTTCGAGGCGGCGCCCGTCGCTCGCCCGTTGGCGACGGCACCCGGCGCATTCGCGGCTGCCGACTCGCCGTCGAACGTATACGTGAACGCGGTCTCGACGGGGAACGTCGCACCCGAGTGCCATTCACCGACCGTGAGCTGCCAGTGCTCGATCGCGAAGCGCTGCTGCTTGCCCTCGTCGACGTATTCGAGCGAGCCGTCGCGCACTTCGAATCCGCCGATCTGCGGGCCCGGCGTGCTCTCGGTCGCCGGCACGGGACGCGCCGGCTTGGCGCGCGCCCTGATGGAGTCGATGACGTCGTCCCAGTTCGAGCGCCCGTCCGCGCGCCGGATCAGGTGGAACTTCGGCCCTTCGAGCCGGATGCGATCGATGATGAGTTGCCCCTGCGTCAGCGGAATCAGCTTGGCGCCGACGCGGGCGCGCTGCCATTCGACGATCGGCGGCTCGCTCGAGCCCACCGCCTTGCCGAACTGCGACGGTCCCATGCGCAGCGCGAGCCACGGGTACCACGAAATCTCGAGGTCGCCGACGATCTTGAACGGCTGGCCCGTGGCGCGGGCCACGGCCGACTCGACCTGTCCTCGGAATCGATTCGGGTCGACGAACATCGTGACGGCGACCACGGTGAGCACGGCCAGCAGCACGAGCGCGGCCACGATGCCGAGAATCCACCGTCCTATGCGCACTGACTCATCCGCGTTCTTCTTGGGCGCCCTTGCTGCCGGGCGCGGATTCTAGCAATGCGCGTGCGCGCACCGTTCGCGGGCGATGGCTGCACCTCGACGAGGCAGC
>DASZSS010000054.1:0-5558 GCA_035548535.1 Steroidobacteraceae bacterium | reverse complement strand
CCAATGGCCGGCCGCCTGCGCTGTTCCACCTACATGGAGTTTGCCGCGCCCGATGCGCCAGCCGACGCGCGCAAGCCGCGCCGGCTGCGCGAGAAAGTGCGCGCAGTCGGCTACCACTGCCCGCTCGAGGGCCCGAGCTGGGTCGGCCCACGTCCCGTTTTGCCGGACTACTTGCCGGGGATCGGGCGCTTGCCCGCGGGCTCGCCCAACCTGTTCTACGCGATCGGCCATCAGCACATCGGCCTCACCCTCGCGGCGGTAACGGGCGATCTGGTCGCGGACCTCGTGGCGGAGCGCACGCCTCGTCACGACGTGTCAGCCTTCGATCTGCGACGATTCGGCTAACGCGGGAGCAGCACACGCATGGCTTTCGAAATCATCGCGCTTCTATCGGCGTTCGCGTTGGTGGCCCTGTGGTACATCGCCCGCTGGATCATCATCGAGCGACAGCGCCGCCGCGCCGACCGATCGGCCGCGATGAACGCGCTGCTCAGCACGTGTGGTGCGATGTCCGCCGCACGATGAGGGGGCTACGGTTGCTGCTCTTGCGAGCCCATGAGCTCGATGACGTCCGGATCGTTCGGCGAGGGCACCGCGCGCACATCGAGCGTCCGCTCGAGCGCCGCAATGAAGCTCTCCTGATCGGTGGCCTCGAACCCGCCGCCGATGCGGAGATCCGCGATCGCCGGGTCCACGATGTGCATCTGGCGCCGGTTGTAGCGATTGAACTCGGCGACGACATCGGCGAGCCGCTGGCGCTCGAACCACAGCCGGCCCTCGATCCACGCGAGCTTCTTCGAGACCTCGGCCTCTGCGACTTTTTCGACGTGCACCCGCTGGGCGCTGATGGTGACGGTTTCACCGGCCGAGAGTGTGGGCATGGGGGCCGCGTGATCCGTCGCATCATCCCGCGCGCTCGTCGAGCCGGGATCGATCGCCACACGGCCTTCCTTCACCATCACTTCGACGTCCTTGTGTCCGCCGCCGTTCTCGTGAGCTTCGCGCACGCGCACCGAGAACTCGGTGCCGACGGCGCGCACCGTCGTGCCGCCAGCCTTGACGTCGAACGGGCGCGCCGCCTCGTGTGCGACTTTGAACAGCGCTTCGCCGCGATCGAGCACCACCTGGCGATGCTCGGACGTGAATCGCACGCGCATCACGCTGTTCGTGTTCAGGTGTACGACGCTGCCGTCGTCGAGGACGATCTTCTCGAATCCGCCGAAGTCGGTGGAATAGTGCTGCCAGGCGGTGCGCGGAAGGCCGAACCAGCCGAACCAGAAGCTCGCCACCACGACGATGACCGCAAGCCCGGCCGCCGCCGCCACCGGAGCGAGCCAGCGCCGCGGCGAGGTGCTCTCGAGCGCATCCATCGTCGGCGGAGTAGCGCTGTCTTCCGAGCTCGCCGAACGACGAGTCGACTCCCGGGCCGAGAACTCTTCGAGGCGGACGAACGGCGAATGCGCCAGCAGGTCCTCGTCCACCTTGCCGTCGAGCGGCCGCAGGCGGTTCAGCCGGTCCGTGCGACGCCAGGCCTGCTCGATACGGAGATAGGCCGCGCGATGCCGCGGGTCGGCGGCCATCCAGGCGTCGAAGGCCTGCTGGTCCGCGGCCGAAAATCTCTCTCCGTCGCGACGGACGAGCCACGCTGCGGCCTGAGCTTCGATGTCGGATGCGGTGCTCATACAGGGACGATGCGCAGTCTCATCCTCTTCAGCAGTGAAGGGCGTCGTCCCAAGCTGTCAGGATCGGCGTCCGCGCAACGGCGCGCAGCTTGGATGAGATGCTCTTCCACAGCGTGTTCCGGAATCCCTAACCGGGTGGCGATTTCCGTGCCGGTGTACCCATAGACCTTACGAAGCGTGAACACCTGCCGGCACTCCGACGACAGGCCCCGCGCGAGCTCGGCAACGACAGCGAGCTCCGACGGTTTCACGAGCTGGTTTTTTCCCGTATCCCTCATAGCTGGACGAGCGCCACGAGCTAAACCGTTATGTATGACGGTCAGAGTTTCGTGCAGCGAACGGCAATGCGCCTCGAGTCGGAGCAGCGCTCCGGCTCGAATTCAATGCCGAATCGGCCAACGGAAATCGCGCCGAGGACGCCTTCCGTCCCTGATGCGCTTCGTGCGCGCGACTACTTCTTCGGGAGGATCTCGTCCGGTCCTCCGACGTCCGGCGCGGCTGCCGGTGCCGCACGCAGCGTATCCAATTCTTTCGCGCCGTGCTTCATGAATTCAATATAGCCGCGGCGCGGATCGGGGCCGTGAGCGGCGAAGTGGCGCAGGGTCGCCTCCGTCGCGACCCAGGGCGCCGATTCCAGGCCGATGTAGACGGGATGACTGCTCCAGGGGTACTCGGTCAGATCCTCGGTCAAGCCGGCCTTCAGCGGTGCCAGGTGGATGTGGCGGACGAGGTCGGGCAGCTCCGTCCGGCTATCGACCAGCACGCCTCGGTACTGCTGCTCGAACAGCGAACCGCTCAAGGAAATGCGCCGCTTCAGCCGCCGGGTGTGCTTGTCGGCAATGTACTGGGCGAACTGGGAGATCGGTACGTCGGCGATCTGTGCGGCGAGGCGCGCTTCGGCCTGCAGCCAGCAGTACGCGTGGACGGTGACGCCGCATGCGGCGGCGGCCTCGGCGACCACCCGCGTGAAATGGCGACGATCCTCGTCGTCGTTGAAGATGGATTGGCGGCCGGCGCCGCGCAGGACGACGTAATACACCTCGCTCGAGTTGCTCATGCGTGGATAGAGACCGCCCCATCGGGCCCAATCTGACGTATCTGGACCGAGGCGTCGGTTTATCTCAGGACCATGGTCTCATCCGTCGCCGCGTGCGGCAGCGGCGCGTGCCGCGCGAGCTTGCGCCAATTCCGTCAGAGCAATAGGACTCAAAGCCAATAGTCCGCGACCGACACCGCCTGCGCGGGCGCATCGGCGCGTGCGTAACGCCGAGCCCGGCTTCCGATTTCCCTGAATGACTTAGAGCTGTTCACGACGAACGTCTGGAACGCATGTCGGTGCAGGCAGGCCGGCGGCGGATTGACCGCGGCAAGCGCGCCGGGGATGGTGCTCATCCTCGAAGCTGACAGGGACACGTCATGAGCAAGGGCAAAGGAAACGAGTCGTTGTTCCGCATTCGTTGCCGGAGCTTCGTCGCTCCGAATCGGCCGATGCGGACGCGGCTCACGAGAACGATGGGATTCGTGGAAGTGTCGCATTCGCCCTGCATGCCTGCTTCGCCGGGCGCATCGAGGGAGGACGTCCTCGAGTCGGAGGACCTCATGGCGACCTCTCATTGAGACTCTCGTTCTCGATGCCCCTTCGGGCCGTCGCGTCCCACGAGACCGAAAAGCCAATAGACCAAGCTCTGTCACGGAGTCACTTCTTTGGCTGCGGAACTCGGCTCGTGGGGCGCGGCGGGTGAGGCGACCCGACTGCGCCTCGGACCGCGTAGTCAGTCGCGGCGCATAGTTGTCTCAGGTTCGTACTCAAAATACGGCGCCGCAATCAGTACGGCAGACCGCATCACTATCCGCGCGCACTCCTAAATACCGGACCCCGACTATTGACGTAGCCCTGAGCTTCACGCCACGGTGCGCACGCCACTCGTACGAGTGACGACTTCTCGACCCCGAATTCGCTACCGAATCTCGACAAGGAGTGCTCGATGGTGTCAGTGGAGGTACGAGGCGCGCCTCGCGCGCCGCATAGCCCCAATTGAGACGAGGGCGGGGCGGCCCTCGCAGCGAGCAGAGCATTCCTAGCGCTCTCACGCAGTACGCGAGGCTGAGACCCTCGATGGCCCCGCTGCCGCACGCTTTCGGGCGCGCGACCGCGGATTCACGGAACTGATGACTTGTTGCAAGGAGAACTGCTATGAGCAACATCACCACCCCTGTCGTACAGGAATCGAAGGCGCCGAAGCTCGAGCTGCTGGATTGCGGACAGGCGTCGAAAGTGACAAAGGGCTTCCCGCTATACGTGCTGTTTGAAATCTCTCTGCCGCCCTTCGATCGTCAGCTCCTGATCTACTAAGCAGCGGCGCGCCAGAACCAAGAAGGGGGGCGTTTGCAGGATGGCGCGCTATGCCTTAGCGAACCACGTGTTCGTCTGTTTGCAGGACGAACACGTGGTCTTTCTCGACGTCCGCCAGGATCGCTACTTCGCTTTCGACGCGGCGCAAGCAGGCGACCTCGGTCATCTAGTGCGCGGCTGGCCGCGGCTGCCGCAGCGCGGGTCGTGCGCGCTCGGAGTGACGGAAGCGGAAGTTGCGGAGCTCTTGGCGAAACGCGGTCTGCTCACGGAGGACCTTCACGGAGGGAAGGACGCGACGCCGGTGCGAATCGATCGGCCCGCCGATGAAGTCGTCGCGGACGATTTCATCGGCGAGTTGCACCTGAGTGTACGGAGCATTGCAGCGTTCGTGGTTGCCTGTCTGTTCGCGCGCCTCACACTGCAGCTCACTTCTTTCGAAAAGATGATTTCGCGGGCTCACCGCCGCAGAGAGCGTGTGCTTGCGCGCCGTGTTTCGTCAGCCTTCGATCGCGAGCGGGCGCATCGTGCGGTCGCAACGTTCGCCACACTGCGCCCCTACTTTTTCAGTGCCAAGGACGCTTGTCTGTTCGAAGCGCTTGCGCTCCTGCATTTCCTCGCGGCCTTAGACATCCACCCAAACTGGGTCTTCGGTGTGCAGGCGTGCCCGTTTGCCGCGCATTGTTGGTTGCAGCATGGGGGCACGGTGCTCAACGACACCTCGGAGCACGTGAGCCGGTATTCGCCGATCATGGTGATCTGAGCACGCGGGCATGTACCGCTACCTCGCCCTCATCTGGGAACCCGACGATTCTTCTGCCGCCGCCGCCGCCAAGGCGCTCGCATTGCGACTGCAGTCCGCCGCGGAAGCCTGGGAACGGGTCGTCGACGCGCGCAATCTCCTGCTCTTTCACAGTGGGGCTGGATGCGGCTCGAGCGACACGCGCGCGCTCGCAGAAGGCGCCGGGGCTGTCTGCGGCACCCTATTTCCTCGCGAGACGACCGATGCCGAGCTGAGCGATCCACGTGCCATCCTGACGAGGGCCTGGGGCCGATACGTCGCGGTGCTGCGAGAAGCACGCACGGGAGTCGTCCGAGTGCTGCGCGATCCAACTGGCACGCTGCCGTGCTTCGTGACCCGGCACGAGCGTGTACACATCGTAGTCTCGGATGTTGAGACCTGTCTGTCGCTCGGACTCCGCTTCTCCGTCAATTGGCGGTACATCGCCGCGTATGTGCCCTATTCAGCGCTGCAGATTCGTGCGACGGGCTTGAATGAAATCACCGAAGTTCAGCCCGGCGAATGCCTCACCATCGCTGCGGGCACCGCCGAAACCGAGTTGCTCTGGAGTCCGCTCGATGCCAGACGCCGCGGACTGATCGAAGATCCGTCGGCGGCGGCCGCCATGGTACGCGAGGCGGTGCGAAGCTGCGTGCACGCGTGGGCGTCACTGCATCGCGCGGTCATTCACAATCTGTCCGGCGGCTTGGATTCATCGATCGTCTTGTCGTGCCTCGTGAATGCG
>DASZSS010000053.1:0-8795 GCA_035548535.1 Steroidobacteraceae bacterium | reverse complement strand
CGCGACGTGGCGGCCATCGACAGCTACCTCAACGAAGTGCTCGACAAGCGCGGCTCGGACCTGCACTTCATCGCGGGCGATCCGGCGCGCATCCGCCTGTACGGCGATCTGAGCACGCTGCGCCCCGAACGGCTCGAGCCGGCGTTCGTGCGCGATGCGCTCTACGAGATCATGCCGAAGACCGCCGTCGACCGCTTCGAAGAGAAGGACGGCGCGGACTTCGCGTACACGCTGCCCGAGCGCGGCCGCTTCCGCGTGAACGTGATGCGGCAGTTGAACGGCATGGGCGCGGTGTTCCGGGCGATCCCCTCGAAGGCGTTCACGCTCGATGAGCTGAAGCTGCCGGACTCGGTGCGGCAGATGTGCCGCGCGAACCAGGGGCTCATTCTCGTCACGGGCAAGACGGGCTCGGGCAAGTCGACCACGCTCGCGGCGATGATCGACGACATCAACTCGCGCGTGAAGGGGCACATCCTCACGATCGAGGACCCGATCGAGTTCGTGCACCAGCGCAAGAGCTGCCTCATCAGCCAGCGCGAGATCGGCGTGCACAGCCAGAGTTTCGCGCACGCGCTGCATTCGGCCCTGCGCGAGGACCCGGACGTCATCCTGGTCGGCGAGTTGCGCGACCTCGAGACGATGAGCATCGCGGTGACGGCGGCCGAGATGGGCATCCTCGTCATGGGCACGCTGCATACGAACGGTGCCGCACAGACCGTCGACCGCATGGTCAACGTCTTTCCCTCGGACAAGCAGAGCCACGTGCGCACGATGCTCTCGACCTCGCTGCGCGGCGTGATCTCGCAGCAGCTCTTGCAGAAGGCGGACAAGTCCGGCCGCGTGGCCGCGCTCGAGATTCTGGTGAACACGCCGGCCGCCGCGAATCTCATCCGCCAGGGCAAGCTCGATCAGCTCGAGAACGTGATGCAGGCGGGCGGCGCGTACGGCATGCGCACCATGGACACGGCCATCCAGCAGTTGCTCGACTCGCGCCAGATCACGGGCAAAGAGGCCTACAAGAAAGCCATCAATAAGGCGAAGTTCGAGGCCGTCAAGGACAACGGCTGACCAGCGAGGCGCCACGCCCTGTAAACTACGGGGATGCCGCGCAACCTCTTCGTCACATCCGCTCTACCCTACGCCAACGGGCCGCTCCACATCGGACACATCATGGAGTACATCCAGGTGGACACCTGGGTGCGCTTCCAGCGGATGCGCGGCGCCACCGTGCACTTCGTCGGCGCCGACGACGCGCACGGCGCGCCGATCATGCTCAAAGCCGAAGCCGAGGGCATCACGCCGCAGGAGCTGGTGGCGCGCGTCGCGGCCGGCCGCGCGCGCTACCTCGAAGGCTTTCACATCAGCTTCGATCACTGGCACTCGACGGACTCGCCGGAGAACACGGCGCTGTCGCAGGACGTCTATCGGCGGTTGAAGAGCGCGGGGCTCGTCTACTGGAAGCCCGTCGAGCAGTTCTACGACCCCGTGAAGCAGATGTTCCTCGCGGATCGGTACATCAAGGGCGAGTGCCCGAACTGTCATGCGCAGGATCAGTATGCGGATGCGTGCGAGAGCTGCAGCATCGTCAACGCGCCGACGGATCTCATCAATCCGTACTCGACCCTCTCGGGCACGCGTCCCGAGCTGCGCACGTCGGACCACCTCTTCCTGCGCATCTCGGACCCGGAGTGCGTCGCGTTCCTGACCGGGTGGCTCGAGACGCCGGGCCGGCTGCAACCGACCGTCGTCAACAAGGCGAAGGAGTGGCTGCAGGGCCGCGGCGATGAGCCGCTCGGCGACTGGGACATCTCGCGCGATGCGCCCTATTTCGGCATTCCGATTCCGGACGTGCCGGGCAAGTACTTCTACGTGTGGCTCGATGCCCCGATCGGCTACCTCGCTTCGCTGAAGAGCTATTTCGCCGCGGGCAAGGCGCGCGCCAAGGGCGAGCGGCGCTCGTTCGAGGAGTTCCTCGCCGCGCCGGACGTCGAGCAGGTCCACTTCATCGGCAAGGACATCATCTATTTCCACACGCTCTTCTGGCCGGCGATGCTGAAGTTCGCGGGTCCGCCATATCGGCCGCCGACGCACGTGTACGTGCACGGCTTCCTCACGCTGTCCGGCGACAAGATGTCGAAGACGCGCGGCACGGGCCTCTCGCCGCTGCGGTATCTGGATCTCGGGATGAATCCGGAATGGCTGCGGTACTACATCGACGCGAAGCTGAACGCGAACGTCGAGGACATCGACTTCAATCCGGACGATTTCATCGCCCGCATCAACAGCGATCTCGTCGGCAAGTACGTGAACATCGCGAGCCGCACGGCCGGCTTCATCGACAAGCGATTCAGCGGCAAGCTCGCCGCGGGGCCACTCGACAGCGCATTGCTGCGAGATCTGCAGGCAGCGTCCGCGCGCATCGCCGAGCTGTACGAGCAACGCGAGTTCGGCAAAGCGATCCGCGAGGTGATGACGGCCGCGGACGCCGCGAACGCCTACATCGCGCAGAACGCGCCGTGGGACCTCGCGAAGGATCGTGCGAACGATGCGCGGCTGCACGAGGTGTGCACCGTCAGCCTGAACGTGTTTCGCCTGCTGACGCTGTACCTCAAGCCGGTGCTGCCCGAGGTGGCGCGGGCAGTCGAGGAGTTCCTCAACATCCCGCCGTTGAAGTGGGATGATGCCGGCACGCTGCTCGTCGATCACAAGATCAACGCGTACAAGCACCTGATGACTCGCGTGGACGCCAAGCAGATGGATGCGCTGTTCGAGCCGAGCGCGGCGGCTTCCGCCGCCGCCGCTCCGAAGGGAGCGACGGGCGGCGCTGCCGGTGGCGCGGGCAAACCCGACGCGCGATCGCAGGCGAAAGCGGCAGCGGGCAACGGCGCGATCTCGATCGACGATTTCATGAAGGTCGACCTGCGCGTCGCCCGGATCGTGAACGCCGAGGCCGTCACGGGCTCCGACAAGCTCCTGAAGCTCACGCTCGATCTGGGCACGGAAACCCGCACCGTCTTCTCGGGCATCAAGGCGGCGCACGACCCGGAGAAGCTAAAAGGCCGGCTCACCGTCGTCGTCGCGAACCTCGCGCCCCGCAAGATGAAGTTCGGCGTCTCCGAAGGGATGGTGCTCGCCGCGAGCGGCGGTGCAGGCACCGGTATCTACCTGCTCGAGCCCGAAAGCGGCGCCACGCCGGGCATGAGGGTGACGTGACCGCGGTTTCCGCTCAGGACATCGACGCGCTGCTGCCGCAGACTCAGTGCACCCGCTGCGGCTATTCGGGTTGCAGGCCCTACGCGGAAGCCATCGCGAGCGGCGAGGCGCAGTTCAACCAGTGCCCGCCGGGCGGTGCGGCCACCATCGAGGCGCTCGCGAAGCTGCTCGACCGCGCGCCGATACCGCTGAATCCGGCGAACGGCGTGGAAGGTCCCGCGCTCGTCGCCCAGATCGACGAAGACGCGTGCATCGGCTGCGCGAAGTGCCTGCCGCCATGCCCCGTGGACGCGATCGTCGGAACGCGCAAGCGGATGCACACCGTACTCGTCGAGTGGTGCACGGGCTGCGAGCTGTGTGTCGCGCCCTGCCCGGTCGATTGCATCGCGATGGTGCCGCGTGAGTCACTGGCCGGTGCTCCGCCCGAGCCGCCCGCCCAGCTCAATCGCGCACGCTTCGAGGCGCGGAATGCCCGCATCGCTCGACGCGAGCGGGAGCACGCAGAATTGCTGAGCGCCCGCAAACGAGTCGCCGCCGCCCAAGGCTGAGCCGCCATGCATCCATCCCGCGTTCGTGCCATCTTTCGCCGACTGCAGCAGGCCAATCCGCATCCGACGACGGAGCTCGAGTACTCGACGCCGTTCGAGCTGCTCGTCGCGGTGATGCTCTCCGCGCATACGACGGACAAGAGCGTCAACACTGCGACGCGCACGCTGTTCCCCGTCGCGAACACGCCGCAGGCGATCCTCGCGCTGGGGGTCGAAGGCGTGAAGCCGTACATCAAGCCGGCGGGGATGTACAACCAGAAGTCGAAGAACCTCATCGAGCTGAGCCGCGCGATCGTCGAGAAGCACGGCGGCGAGATCCCGCACGACCGCGAGTCGCTCGAAGCGTTGCCCGGTGTGGGGCGCAAGACCGCGAACATCATCCTCAACATGGTGTTCGGCGAATCGACCATCGCGGTCGACACGCACATCTTCCGTGTCGCGAACCGCACGGGGCTGGCCGAAGGCAAGGATCCGCGGACGGTCGAGGATCAGCTCAATGAGGTGATTCCGGACGAGTACAAGAAGGACGCGCATCACTGGCTGATCCTTCACGGGCGCTACGTCTGCGTCGCGCGCACGCCAGCCTGCCCGAAGTGCATCATCGCGGACCTTTGCGAGTACCCGCACAAGACGCCGCCGAAAGATTTGCCGAAATCGGAAGCGCCGGTCGCGCACGCGAAGCGCGGCACGCGCGCGGGCGATGAGACTCTCGCGGCCGCGGGGCTGGCGAGCCGCGGACCGGCGCGCGACGTCGCGCCGGCGGCGGTGCGCCAGCCGGCACGCTCGAAATCGGCCGTGAGTGCGACGAAGAAGCCTTTGCCGCGCAGTGCTGCGAAAGCCGCAACGGATGGCGCCGCAGCTCCGTCGCGCTCGACCAAGGGCTCGCGGAAAGCGGAGCGCCCTGGCCGAGCGCGTGGCGGCATGTCGCGCACCGCGGGCGGCAGCGCACGCGTACGGCGCGACTGAGCGCGGGCAGCGTCATGGCCTTCTTCGCCGGACAATCGCGCGACCAGATGCGTCGCATGTATCTCGACGCCTGGCGGAAGTTCAGCGCGAAGCAGCCGCTCGAACCGCTGGAAGCGCAGCTTGCGGCGGTGATCGCCGAGCATCCCGAGTACCTCGACGTCATCGAAGCGGGCGACGCGGCGATCGCCGCCGAGTTCACGCCCGAACGCGGGCGGCAGAATCCCTTCCTTCACATGGGCCTGCACCTCGCGATCCGCGAGCAAGTGGCGACGGACCGGCCGCGCGGCATCGCCGACGTCCATCGCGCGCTGACGGCACGTCTCGGCGACGCGCATTCCGCGGAGCACACGATGCTCGAAGTGCTCGCGGAGACGCTGTGGGAAGCGCAGCGCTCGGGCCGCGCGCCGGACGAGCAGGCGTATCTCGAAAAGCTACGCGCGCTTTGACGGGCCGCGGTCGACCCCATCGGGGCGGGGTCGCACGTCACCCGGCGGCGCCGCCGCTCAGCGCTTCGGGATGTACAGGTCGGTCAGCGTCCCTTCGAACGCTTCGGCCGCGAGCCCCACGGTCTCGGACAGCGTGGGATGCGGGTGCACCGAGAGGCTCACATCCGCCGCGTCGACGCCCATCTCGATGCCGAGCACCAGCTCCGCGATGAGCTCGCCCGCGTTCGGACCGACGATGCCCGCGCCGAGCAGCCGGTGCGACTCGGGATCGAACAGCAGCTTCGTGAACCCCTCGTCGCGGCCGAGCGAGAGCGAGCGCCCGCTCGCCACCCACGGAAACGCGCCTTTCTTGTAGGGGATGCCCTTGGCCTGCGCCTCGGTCTCGGTGAGACCGGCCCAGGCCACCTCCGGATCCGTGTACGCGACGGACGGAATCGCACGCACATCGAACGCGCGCTTCTCGCCCGCGGCGACTTCCGCAGCGACCTTCGCCTCGTGCATCGCTTTGTGAGCGAGCATCGGCTGACCGATGATGTCGCCGATCGCGAAAATGTGCGGCACATTGGTGCGGAGCTGCTTGTCCGCCGGAATGAAGCCGCGATCGGTGACGGTGACGCCGGCCGCTTCCGCGTTGAGGGCCTTGCCGTTCGGCACGCGACCAACGGCGACGAGCACGCGATCGTATAGCTGCGGCTCGGGCGCCTGCGGCCCTTCGAAGGTCACGCGCAAGCCCTCTTTGCGGGCCTCGATGCTCGCCGCCTTGGTGCCGAGCAGGATGTGCTCGTAGCGCGCGCGCAAGCGCTTCTCCAGCGGCTTCACGAGGTCGGGATCGCAGCCCGGCATGAGAGTCGGCGTCAACTCGACGACGCTGACCTTGGCGCCGAGCGCGTGATACACGCACGCCATCTCGAGCCCGATGATGCCGCCGCCGATGACCAGCAGCCGCTTGGTATCCGCCGGCAGCTCCAGCGCACCGGTCGAATCGATGATGCGCGGATCGTTCGGCAGGCCCGGCAACTTCACCGGCTCCGAGCCCGCAGCGATGATGCAGTAGTCGAACCCGATGCGCTCGACCTTGCCATCGTCGCTCGTCACCTCGAGCACGTTCGGCCCGGCAAACTTGCCGACGCCCTGGACGACATCGACCTTGCGCTGCTTGGCGAGCAGCTTCAGTCCGCCGGTGAGCTTCTTGACGACGCTCGTCTTCCACTCGCGCAGCTTCGCAAGATCGATCGTGGGCGCTCCGAAGCTGACGCCGTGCGCGCTCATGGCGCGCGCTTCGTCGATGACTTTGGCCGCGTGCAGCAGCGCCTTCGAGGGAATGCAGCCGACGTTCAGACACACGCCACCGAGCATCGGCCAGCGCTCGACCAGCGTGACCTGCATGCCGAGGTCGGCCGCGCGGAACGCGGCCGTGTAGCCGCCCGGACCGGCGCCCAGCACGAGCATCTGCGTCTTGCGCGTGAAGTTGCCTTCGGACTTGGTGGGCGTCGCCGGAGCGGCCGCCGTGGGCTTGCCGGCGATTCCCGTGACCGATGCAGGTCCGCGCGCCTGGGGCGCTTTCGCTTCGGGCGCTGCCGCGGACGCGCCGCGTTGCGCCGCCGCCTTCGCCGCGGCCGACATGTCGGGCGCGGGCATGCGAACGGTGTCGCCCGCGCTCTCGGGACGCGCCATGGGCCGCACGTTGCTCGCCAGATCAGGCCGCGTCATCGGACGCGTGTCGCCGATCGAGCTCGCGTTGTTCGCGAGCGGCTTCGCCGCCCGATCGCGATCGGCCGCGGGCTCGGCCGGTGAGGCCGCGGGTGCGGCGGACGCGCCGGCGGCATCCGTCTCGACGCGCCCGATCAGCGTGCCCTTCGAGACTTTGTCGCCGCGCTTCACCGCGATCTCCACGAGCTTGCCCGCGCTCGCCGCGGGCACGTCCATCGTCGCCTTGTCGGTCTCGAGCGTGATGAGCGGCGTGTCGACTTCGATGACGTCGCCGGGCTTCACCAGCACGTCGATGACGGGCACGTCGGCGAAGTTGCCGAGATCCGGAACGACGAGATCGACGCGGCTCACGGCACGGCCTCCGTAAGTTGACCGGGATCGGCGAGCACGCCCGCGAGATGCGTCGTGAAGCGCGCCGCCATGGCGCCGTCGATCACGCGGTGATCGTAGGAGAGCGAGAGCGGCAGCATGAGGCGCGGCACGAACGTGCCGTCGCGGTACACGGGCTTCATGCTCGATTTCGAGACACCGAGGATCGCCACCTCCGGCGCGTTGATGATCGGGGTGAACGCCGTGCCGCCGATGCCGCCGAGACTGGAGATGGTGAAGCAGCCGCCGCTCATCTCGTTGATCGAGAGCTTCCCGGCGCGGGCCTTTTCCGAAAGCTCCGCGAGCGCACGCGCGAGCTCGTAGATGTCCTTCCGGTCGGCGTCGTGGATCACCGGCACGACGAGCCCGTTCGGCGTATCGGCGGCGAACCCGATGTGCATGTATTTCTTCAGCACGAGGTTCTGGCCGCTCTGATCGAGCGAGGCATTGAACGTCGGGAACTCGGCGAGCGTCTTGCAGATGGCGCGCATGATGAAGGCGAGCGGCGTGAGCTTGATGCCCTCCTTCGCGGCCTTGCCTTTCAGCTTCGTGCGCACGTCCTCGAGCTCGGTGATGTCGGCCTCATCGAACTGCGTGACGTGCGGGATGTTCACCCAGCTCGCCTGCAGGCGCGGACCGGAAATCTTCTGGATGCGCGACAGCGGCTTCGTTTCGACCGGACCGTACTTCTCGAACTCGACGATCGGCAGCGGCGGCAAGCCGCCGCCACGCGCCACGGCCGGTGCGCCCGCACCGCCGCTCAGCGCCTTCTTCACGAAGGCTTTCACGTCGTCGTGAGTGATGCGGCCCTTGAAGCCCGTGCCCGTGATCTGCGAGAGATCGACGCCGAGCTCGCGCGCGAACTTGCGTACCGACGGGCCCGCGTGTGCGCGCGAGAAGCCCGGCTCGTTGATCGGCGGCAGATCGGGACGACCACCGGGAATCGGCGCGACCGACGGCGGCGCGGTGCCCGTGCCGAAGGCGGCAGCGACTTCTGCCGTCGGCGTCGGGGCGGCGGCGCCATTGCCTGTGCTCGCGGCCGGTTGCGCGCTCGCCGCGCCGCTCGGGGCCGTGATGGTGGGCTTGGCCGCTGCGCTCGCGCCGGCAGAACTGCTCGACGGCGCCGCCGCGCCTGCCGCTACGGAGGGCGTCGCCGCGGCAGCCTGTGGCGCCGCACCGCCAGCCTGCGACGCCGCGTCGGATGACGCCGCGCCGGCCGCAGCCCCGCCGCCACCGGCACCGTTCCCCTCTTCCGCGCGCACGGTCGCGACGACATCACCTGCGGAAACGGTGCTGCCTTTCTGAACGTGAACCTTCTCGATCACGCCCGCAACGTCCGAGGGCACATCCATCGTCGCCTTCTCGGTTTCGAGCGTGACGAGGGAGGCCTCCTTCTCGATGGTCTCGCCGGGTTTGACGAGCACGTCGATGACGGCCACGTTGCTGAAGTTGCCCATGTCGGGCACGCGCACTTCGATCAGACGAGCCATTCGAATTCCTAGCGGATCAGGTTTTCCAGGGATCGGGCTTCGTCGCGTCGATC
>DASZSS010000052.1:0-8506 GCA_035548535.1 Steroidobacteraceae bacterium | reverse complement strand
GAGAAATGCACCGCATCCGATCGATCGGCCCACAGCCTGCGGAAATCCAGCAGTGGCGAGCCGACTGCGCGCGCCGTAACGACATGTGCGACGACCACCGATACGAGCAGGAGCGAGCACGATGCCGCCGCCCACGTGAATGCGTCGTGTCGACCCATCACCATTAGCGTCACCACGCCGCCCACGCGGCAGAGCGCGGTCGACGTATTCAAGATGCTCGTCATCTCGACACGATCGAGCGCCTGATAGAGCTGGCTCAGAACGACTGTCGAGCGGACCAGCACCAGCTCGCTCGTCGCCATCGTGAGGATCAGTGCGAGCTGCGCCGTGCTTCCATAGATCCCGCGCGCGGCGAGCACCACTGCGAGGACAAGCCCGCCGCCGATCGTCAGGATCGCGAACAGTGCGTTACCCAGATCGACACGCACTCGCGAGCGGTCTCGCGAGACACGCATCAGCAGAACGTTGCCATAACCCAGCCCGGCGAGCGGGACGACTACGGCAATCAACGCATTCGCCGCGGCAACATGCCCGAACTCCGTCGCGCCGAGCCAGCGCGCAAGCATCACGAATTGCGCTGTCTGAAGAAGCAGCGCCACCAGATTGCCGCCGAGCAGCGTCGCCGTCGCGCGCGCCAGCCTGCTGGGAACAATCGCCTCGGTGACCATACGTCTGCTCAACCGATGAGCTGCCGTCGGGCCGCTTCGGGCAGCGCGCGCACGAGATCCGCAAGGAAGCGCTCCTGCAGCCGATAGCGCTCGGGCGATGCCGCGTCCGCGCTCGGCACGATTTGGGATGCGCGCACGAGCATGCCATCTACCGCGCGCCCTGCAATGCCCTGCTGGAAGATGTGATAGCGGATCGCCCACGCGTTGTCGGTGAAGACGTCGCCGACGCGTATCCAATAGCTGACCGCCTCCGTGCGGCCCGGCGCGCTGACCAGCATGCGCATGCCTTCCACTTGCCGGCCGCCGGTGCCGGTCAACGGAAAGGACACGCGACTGCGGCTCAGAAGCTGAAAGCCTTGCGCCGTATAGCAGACCTCCGGACGGTGGATCTTCACCTCCTGACGCTGATTGCGCCCATACGCGAGAGTGAGTAGCACGATGTCGCCACGCGCGTTGCCGTATGCGCGCATGAGCACATCGTCGTATGGCCGGTCCATGCTCGGCTCGTCCGTGCCGCGAGCCGGATCGACCTGTTCGGCAAGGGAGGACACTTCTCGCCACTCGCCGAACGCGCGGGGTACGGAGTCAGCGAGTGCCGGCTGCCCGCTCGTGACGATCGGCTCCGGCTGCAAGAGCCGCACCGCTGCCGCAGTCGCGAGCATCGTCACACCCAAGACGACTGAGGTGTTCACGACACCGACCCGGCTGCCGGCGACGGCGCACCAGCACGCATGAGGCCGAGCAGGTAGTCGACCGCGAAGAAGCCGCCAAAGGCGAGAACGATCTCGAGCCACGCAGCCGACGAATGAAATGCGCGACCAGCGGCATCGCCGAAGTAGTACGTCGTGAGCAGCAGACCGACGACGCGCACGACATTCGCGGCGAACGCGACTGGCAGGACACTCAGCAGCAGGAGCGTGTTGTGCCAGCGCGAGCGACGCCCGACGACGTAGGTGTAGATCAACCCCATGCCGCTCAGCGCGACCATCGAATTGAGGCCGGAGCACGCGTCCGCGATGAGCAGATCGTAGCGCCCGATCATGAGCACCACACCGTTGCGTGCAATTGGATATCCCAGCGCGTGCAAGCCATTGTCGGCGATCGCCGAGACGATCTGCTTCAGCGGCAGCAGCAGTTGATCGAGCAATGTGCCGGGCACCGGAATCACGAAGATCGTGAACGCGATGGGCACGCCGAGCCGGCGCAGGCCTGCGCGCCCGGCGGTTGCCCAGGCGAGCCCGAGCAGGAGCGGGATCTGCGATCCTATTTCGAGCTGGATGAAAGACTGCGAGCGGCCCAACGCGTAGCAGAACAGACCGAGCGCAAACAGCGCAACCGCCCCTGCCCGCACGGGCTCGCGACTCTCGAGTGTGAGACCGGTGCGGTCACGCCAGACCAACCACGCGATCCACGCGAGAATCACCGGGCCGTGCACGGCGCGGCCCGCTCTCCAGAACGTCTCGTAGAGATCGACGTACGTCGGAACGTACATCGCGAGCAGACCCGCCAGCAGCCACCATGGCCCGCGCAGGAGCACGGATGCCGATAGGGGTTGTTCGCGCGTGAGCGCCGTCATGCATCACTCGTTGATCACCGCGCCAAGGAGCTGCGCACCTGTGGGCTGCAGGCGCCCCTTCACCTCCTCGACGTCGGCCAGCCGCGATCGATGACGGCGAGTGACCAGCAGGCAACCCTGTGCGCGGGCCGCCACGATCTGCGCATCCGCAAACTCCAGTGCGGGCGGTGTGTCGATGACGATGGCGCGGTACTTGTCCGCCATGGTCTTCAACACATAGATGAACGACGCGCGACTTAGGAGCTCCTGCGGATTGGCCGGCTCAACGCCGGCACACAGCACGCGCAGGTGTTCGAGCGACGGGACGGCGGTCAACGCCTCGTCATACACGTCCCGACCGCGGAGCAGATCCGTGAGGCCCGCCTCGGGCTTCAGCGCGAACAGCTCCTGCTGCCGCGGCTTGCGGAAGTTCGCGTCGATGAGCAGCGTGCGTTCGCCGAGCTGCGCGAGCACGATTGCGAGATTCGCGGCGACGACGCTCGATCCGTCGCGGGCGCGTGCACCGGTCACGGCAAGCGCCCGTTGGCCATCCTTGAACCAGCGCAGGATGAGCTGGCTGCGCAACTCGCGTAGGGCCTCTGTCACTCGCGCCTGCGGCCGATGCAAGCCGACGAGCAGCGGGCTGGAGACCCACTGCCCCAGATCGTCCGTGACGAACGTCTGGGGACGCAAGGCCGCGCGCACGCCCGTGCGACCCGGATCGGCGGCATAGGGATCGGCGGGGGGAACGGTGCTGAGAGTCGGACGTGCGACGGCGTTCATAGATGTTCTCAAGCCGCTTTCGCCGCGCCGTTCGCCGGCGCGGATTTCAGTTTGACGACTTTCTTCGGCATATCCGCCGCTGCGCGATGCTTGCGGCGATTGCCCATGCGCGGAATCTCGGCGAGCACCGGGATGCCCGCCGCATACGCAAGGTCGTCGCGCACGCGCACGCGCCGGTTCATCATCTCGAGCGCCAACGCGAGCCCCGCGCCGAACATGAGGCCCACGATCACCGAGAGCGCGATGTTCAGCGGAATCTTGGGAAAGACCGGCAGCAGCGGCGGAATTGCGGGATTCAGCACCGCGATGTCCGTCTGATCGAGCCGGCTCTCCAGTCGAACGTGCGTGTGCCGCTGCATGGCCGCGTCATAGGCCGCGCGCGCGCTCTCCACGTCTCGCGTCAGAACCGCGAGCGTGTCGCGTTGGTGAGTCAGCTCCAGCACGCGCGCCTTCTGCCGCTCCAGCGCCTGTTCGATCTCCGCGACCTGCCGGCGCGCGATCTGCGCGCTCTGCGTGATGGAGCCTTTCGCCGTGTCCAGCTCCGCGGCGAGTTTCGCTTTGAGCGAATTCAGCTCCGCCGCGGCGCTGAGGTACTGCGGATGGTTCCGGTCATAGCGGCCGCTGATTTCCGCGAGCTTCGCCTCGGACCGCACGATCTCCGCCTTGAGGCTCTGCACGAGCGCGTTGCCGGCAATATCGGGTAGCTCGTCGAGGCGGTCGCGGCCGGCGGCGGAATTCATCTGCTTCTGCCGCGTCTCCGCGTCGTACATCGCACGCTGCGCGGCGACGAGCTGGCTCGACAGCTCCGCGAGCCGCGCGTTCTCCACGTCGAGCCGGTCCGTTTCGGTCCCGAGAATCCCGGAGTCACGCTGATACGCGGAGAGCTTGTCTTGCGCAACCTCGAGCGCCTTGCGAAGGTCCGAGACCTGCTGCTCGAACCAACCGGATTGCCGGCGTGCCGGATCGGTCTTCAGCTCGACGCTCGCCTGGATGTACGCATCGGCGAACGCGTTCGCGAGATCCGCGGCCGACTGCGGGTCCGAGCTCGCGTAGTGGATGCTGATGACGCTGCTCTCGCGCGAAGGACGCACATCGATCTGGCGCAAGAGCTGATCCGCCGCCCAGTCCCTCACCGAACCGGCGCCGCCGGTGGCTTCCACGAACTGCTGGCGCACCTCGGGCAGATTCGCGAGCTTCAGCCGATCGACGACTTTGAGCGCCACGTTGTGACTGGCGATGACGTCGACCTGCGTGGCGACATACGTCGGCAAGAGCGGCACGGGCATCAGCGCGCCGGAGACCGGATCGGTGCTCTTCGTGTCGACGACGAGAGATACCGTCGCGACATACCGCGGCGGCAGCAGGAAGCTCGCTGCGAGTGCCAGCCCGACCGTGAGAAACAGCACGCTGATCACGAGCCAGCGCCGCGCGCGAAGGATGCTGAGGGCCTGTGTGAGCTTCATTAGAACAGACTCTCCTTGATGAGCAGCACGTCATCCGGCTGCAGCCGATCGGAGCCCTTCACGCTCACCTTGATCTCCTTGCCCTGCGCGTTACGCCGCTTCACCGTGGCGCGACGTTCCGTGCCGCGCGGTGTGAGCCCGCCGCCGGTCGAGATGGCCTGCGAGACCGTCATGTTGCGCTCGAGCCGGTACGTGCCCGGCCGCTGCACCTCGCCGTAGATGTAGAACTGCGGCGCCTTCGGGACGTAGATCGTGTCGCCCGCAATCACCGGCACGTTCTGACTCGGGTTGCCGTTGAAGAGCTCGTACAGATCGATCGAGATCTTCGAGCCGTCCGCACGCAGGAGCGTGGCTTCGTCGGCGGCCACGGCGTTGATCACGCCGCCCGCCTCGGCGAGCAGATCGAGCACGGAGCTCGCCTTGCGCAGCGGGTACGGCCCCGGGCGGGCCACCTGCCCCAGGACCGAGACGCGCTGGCTGCGGTAATCCGCCACGAGCACGGACACTTGTGGGTTGCGGATGAAGCCGCCGCTCGAAAGACGCTGCGCGACCAGCGTCTCGACGTCGCGCGTCGAGTGACCGCCGACCATGAGCTGGCCGACGTACGCGTAGGTGATGCTGCCCGACTCGTCGACGCGCACATCCGCCGACATGTCCGGATAGCCGAACACGTTGATCTTGAGCAGATCGCCCGCGCCGAGCTGGTACTCGCCCGCAGCCGGCTCCGAGGCCGCCCACGCCAGCACGGGCATCAGCAGAATGGCCGCGAGCAACGTGCGGATCGAGAGCATGCGCATCGCGCCTCAGTTCAGCGAGACCGGCGTCTTCCGCGGCTCGCCGGCTTGCGTCGCTACCGCGCTCTGCAACTGCCCCGCGATCTGCTCGGTCGCGGCCGCTGTCACGTTGTCGAAGTACGCGATCTTCGCGGTCGCGCGCGCTTGCTTCAGGTGGTCCTGAACCGCACGCGCGTTCCGCGTATTCACGAGATACTGCTGAATGATCGGCTGCGCGCGATCCACGCTGATCGGCGCGTCCTGAATGGCGGTGATGAGCATCAGCGGCACGCGCCCCATACTGCCTTGCAGAGCCACGACGTCTCCGACCTTCGCCACTTCGAACTTGGGCAGATCGGCGAGCGGCAACTGCTCGGCGGCGCGCGTCAGCGACTGCGACTCGTACGGCAGGTTGTGCGCCGTCAGCACCTTGGCGACGTCGTCCACCGTGTGCGCCGAGCTCAGCTCGGTGCGAACCGCGGCGGGAATCTCCGGCGCATTCACGGTGTACACCATCACCTGGAACACCTTGCGCTTCTCGAACAGCGCCGGATGCTGCTTGTAGTACTCGATCTGCTCGGCCGCACTAATGGTGTCGCGCGGAAACACGAGGCGTTCGAGATACGCGCGCGCCAGCACCTGCCGTCGCATGTGCTCGAGCGCCTGAACGACTGCCGGATCGCGATCCAGCTTGTTGTCCAACGCCGCCTTCACGAGGAGCTGCTCGTCGATGAGGGAGTCCACCGCTTCGCGCGTCACTTCCGGCGAAACGGGCTGACCACCGCGCGCTGCCAGTGCCTCGCTGAGCTGCGATACCGTGATCTCGCTGTCGTCTACCTTTGCGACAACTTGCGATGTCTGACCGCTCTT
This sequence comes from Steroidobacteraceae bacterium, assembly GCA_035548535.1. Lineage (GTDB taxonomy): Bacteria > Pseudomonadota > Gammaproteobacteria > Steroidobacterales > Steroidobacteraceae > JADGHX01. The sequence continues at coordinate 2,394 of DASZSS010000052.1, read as the reverse complement.
GCCGCCGGCACACGCCGTGAGCAGCGATGCGACCACGGCAGCCAGGCAATACGCGGAACGAGCCATACCAACGCCTCCCATTTCAGAACGCACGGCGATCGCCCCAGACGAGCGTCACCGTCTTCAGCAAGATCGCGAAGTCGAGACCTAGCGACCAGTTGCGCAGATATTCGAGATCGGCGGCGACGCGCTTCTTCATGCTCTCGAGGTCGTCGCCACCGCGGAATCCGTTCACCTGCGCCCAGCCGGTGATGCCCGGCTTCACTTTGTGGCGAACCATGTAGCCCGAGATCAGCCGCCGATACTGCTCGTTCACGGCCACCGCATGCGGCCGCGGACCCACGAGGCTCATGCTGCCCTCGAGCACGTTGAAGAGCTGCGGCAACTCGTCGAGCGAGGTCTTGCGAATGAAGGCGCCGAACGGGGTCACGCGTGCGTCGTTGCGAATGACCTGCGTGTAGGTGTGATCGCCGTCCTCCGTGACGGTCATCGAGCGAAACTTGTAGACGACGATTTCCTTGCCGTCGAGGCCGTAGCGGCGCTGCTTGAACACGATCGGGCCGGGGCCGCTGCGCCGGACGCCAATGGCGCACGCCACGAACACCGGTGCGAGCACGGCGATCAGCACACTCGCGAGCACGATGTCGCATGCGCGCTTGACGAGGCCGCGGATGCCGTAGAACGGCGACTCGCAGACGCCGACGAGCGGGATGCCGTTCACGAAGTCGATGCGCGCCTGGATGAGGTTCGCGACCGATACATCCGGCACGAAGTAGATCGACGCCGTCGAATCGCGCAGCGTCTCGAGCAGCTCGAGAATGCGTGCCTCGCGCGCCATCGGCCATGTGATGTAGACGATCTGCACGTCGTTGCGCAGGATGAACTGCGGCAGTCGCGACGGATCGCCGAGCGTCGGCCCGGCGGCCTGCTGGTCGTCGAAGAACCCGAGCACATTCACGCGCAGGGACGCGTGACGCCGTAGCTCGGCGGCGAGCCTTTGCCCGAGCTCGTTCTGCCCGATGATGACGGCATTGCGAGTCGCCATCGCACGGGGGCCGATCACTCGCAGCACCTGCTGTGCGCCGAGCTGGCTCAGCCACAGCACGAGCGGCGTGATGCCCGCCCACGTCAGCAGCACACGCTGATCGAACCTGTCCTGCATGTCAGACAGCGTGATGAGCATCCAGATGAAGCCGACGACCACCAGCCACTGCGTCGCGAGGCTGACCAGACTGCCGAGATCGGCCGAGCGAGCGAAGTCGTACTGCAGCGGCGCGACATCGAGGAAGTCGGCGGTCGCGAGGAACGCGATCACCGCGATGAGGAAGTACGAGTGCTGAAACGGCTCGTGGCACACGAGCAGCGCCACGCCGAGACTGCCGGTCGCCGCCAGCGGATACAGCAGTGACTTCAGCACGAACACCGAAGAGGGGTCCCACGGCGTCACGCCCGGTGCATGGCGCTGCGCCGCTCGAATTTGAGTCATGGTCGCGTGTACGGATCGCCCCACCCTGCCTCAGCCTCCCTGCAGGGTGGGGCGAGAGCTCATCTCAGCGTCGTCAGGCCAGCAGTGCCGGTGTCTGCTCAAGCGAGCGCTGCTTGCGGCGCAGCTGGTACACCACGATGCCGAAGGCGGCGAGCAGCATCACCCAGGTGTCCGCTTCCGGCACGGCGGCGACGTGGAGCGTGCCGCGATAGATGCCGCCCAAGAAGCCGCTGGCGGTGCCGGCGATCGAGAAGCGGTAGCTGCCGGGGCTCAGCAGATCGTCGAACGACGCGGGGTTCGTGGTCAGGGACGCGATCGTCGAGTAGCCGCCCGTGCCGAGCTTCTGCAGGCCCGTCGTGAAGTTGTCGATCCCGAGCAAGTCGAAGTGGAAGATCGACATGTCGAAGGACTTGATGAACGAGCTCACCTCCGCCGAGTTGCTCAGCGAAAAATCCACGTAGTCCGTGAACGTCTCGCCGAAGTTGAGCGCACGGCCGAAGCCGTAGGATCCATCCGAGACCGTGCCGAGACTGGTCGTCGCCGCCTGCGCGGCGCCCGCTCCGGCGACGAGGAGAATCGCGCTGAAGAGCTTCACTGCGCGGCTGACATGTTTGGTTCTCATCAACTCACTCCCAACTGGTTAGCCCATGGTGCGGGATGAGCCCGTGGTATGACGGCGCGCATCCCGCGCAATCGCGCCTCGGATGCAGAGCGCCGGTGTGGTGAGAACCGCGATGGGTGACGACCCGAAGCGCACGGAAGGATTTCCGCGCGATACCCCGGACCGGCAACCCCGCTATCCCCTCGAAGACTCGTCGTCTCTCGAGGACCGGAGGCTTTGCGTCCCCGCCTTACGACGGGTTTGCCGATTTGCGACGGCGCGCAGTTAATCGGGGTCTGTGAGCGAA
>DASZSS010000051.1:0-5708 GCA_035548535.1 Steroidobacteraceae bacterium | reverse complement strand
CGGATGATCCGATTGTCGGCTCGCTGCTCGACGATGTGCGCCACCCAGCCGAAGACGCGCGAGGCGGCGAATGTGGCCGTGAACAGCTCCTTCGGGATGCCGAGCCCGAGACACACGACACCCTTGTAGAACTCGAGATTGGCGCGCAGCGAACGGCGCTTCGCGCTCGTCTGCGCGACGAAAGCGGCCTCGACGGCGCTCAGCGTATCCAGGATGCGACGCAGCTCCGGCGCGGTGGCGATCTTCTCCGCCATGCGCTTGATGACCTTCGCGCGCGGATCGACGACGCGGTACTCGCGATGTCCCATGCCCATGACGACGCGCTTGGTCGCAAGGCACGTCGCAACGAAGTCGCTCGCCTTCTCCGGTGAGCCGACTTCCAGCGCCATCTCCAGCGCACCCTGATCCGCTGCCCCATGCAGCGGCCCATAGAGAGCACCCATGGCGGCCGAAAGTGCGGAAGCAGCCGGCGCCAGCGTCGAGGTCACCACGCGCGCCGTGAACGTGCTTGCGTTGAAACCGTGATCGAGCTGCAGCACCTGCATGCACTCGAACACCGCGACCTCGTCAGCCGTCGGCGCGCGGCCGTTCACGAGGTGCAGGTAGCGCTCGCCGTAGCGGCGTGACTCGGGATACGGCGTCGTCACCCTGCCCTGCCGGACCGCGTGGATCAGCGCGATCGCCGCCGGCACGCGCGCGGCGATCACGAGCCCTTCACGCTCCTCGGCGGTGCGGCCAAGTGGATCCGCGGGAGGCTCCATCGCAAGCAGCGGTGTAATCGCCTGCAGCGTGGCCATCGGATGCGCATCGTGGCTCGCGAGCTGGCGCAACGACGCGGCGAGCGCCGCGGGCAGTTGCCCGGCGCGCCAGAGAAATTCCTCGAGCCGCGCAAGCTGAGCCGCATTCGGCAATTCGCCGAACACGAGCAGGTGGACGGCTGCGGCGAAAGGCCGCTGCGCCAGCGACTCGACCGGCAAGCCGCGGTAGTAGAGCCGCCCGCGCTCGCCGTCCACCAGCGACAGCGCCGTCGTATCCGCAAGTACCCCTTCCAGACCCTTTTTCACATCGACCGCCGCCGCCATGAGCCACACCTCCGAATGCTGACGGCACCATGGTGGGGACGGCTCGCGGGCAGCGGTAGGGGCGCAAATCGATCCCTCTATCAGCCCGGGCGATGGCGGTGTCCGAGCTACGGCGCGACAATGCCTGCATGCACATCGAACGTAACGAGATCCTCTGTTTTCAGGCCGTAATCGAAGCGGGCGGCTTCAGCCGCGCCGCCGAGCGGCTCGATTTGTCGCAGTCCGCCGTCAGCCAGACCATCGCCAATCTCGAGCATCGCATTGGTACCGTGCTACTGAAGCGCGGTCATCCGCCGCAGCTCACGGAAGCGGGCATCCGCCTGCTGCGTTACGCCGAGACCGTGCTGAACGAGGAGCGCGAGGCGCTCTCCGATATCGCGCAGATTCGCTCGGGCGCGCTCTCGACGTTGTCGCTCGCGCTCGCGCCCGCGACGAACGCGCGCTTTGGTCTCACGCTCCTCAAGGAATTCTCCGAGCGCAATCCGCTCACGCGCTTCCGCGTGGTCGTCGCGCCGAGCCGCGAGATCGTCTACGGCGTGTCCGACGGGCGCTGGGAAGTGGGCTTCGGCCCCTTCCAGCATTCCATGCCCGAGTACTTCGCCTTTCACCCGTGCTTCCCCGAAGTGCGGCGGCTGATGATCGCCGCCGACCATCCGAGCCGCGAAGCGCTCACGCGCGATCCCGAAACGGTGCTGCGTACGCTGCCGCTCATCACGTCGTATCTCGACGAGGCGCCGCGCCGGCCCGGCGGCCATCGCCTGCGCAATTCGTTCGGTGCGATCTGGGAAGTGAGCCACCTCGATCTGCGGCTCGCGCTTGCCGCTCAAGGCAAAGGTGTCACGTTCGTGTCGGATCTCGTGACGAGCGTGCCGCCCGAGCTCGTCCCGATCGAGGGGCTCGCGTTCTCCAGTATCGAGCGCCAGGTCGGCGTCTACTATTTGAAGCACCAGCCGCTCTCGCAGGCGGGCGCGCGCTTCCTCGCGCTGTGCCGCGAGAAGTGGGACACGGGACGTGGCGCGTAGAAGTGGCGCGTAGAATTCCTCTTTGCATGGCCGTTTTCGCTCGAGCCCGTGTGGGGCAGCAGTGTCGATACCGCTGTTGATCTGCGCAGCAGCGGCGCCATGGGCCTGGCCGCGTCGGGCATTCGCGAGCCATTCAGGAGCTGGCGCTGCTCCGCTCTCGCTCCGCGAGCGCAACGCGAAGTTGCCGAGCGCGCGGTCATAGCGAAAGCGGGATGATGACGAGAAGGTTTAGGTCTAGAAGTTGGCTGGTGTTCGTACTGGCAGTGCTGCTCGCACCGCTGGCACGGGCTTCCGATTCTGGCGGCGATAGCACACCGGCGCCGGATCCGGAGAGTCCGCGACTGCGCGCCCTCGCCGCCGCGTTGGACGCGCACGATCCCACTGCCCTCGACACCTTCTGGAACTTCGTCGCGCAGCACGGCACGCCGCTCATCGAGGAAGTGCCAGGCCGACCGCAGGACGTGCGCTACACCTTTTTATGGCGGACCGAGCCCGGCCAGGTCGCGCTGAATGTGCGATTCAACGGCTGGTTTCCGCTGCACACGCCGCGCGGCTTCGACACGTTCACACAGCTCCGCAAGAGCACGGTCTGGTACACGAGCTACGTGCTCGATCGCACCGCGCACCTGCGCTACGAATTGATCTCGCCGAAGGGCTGGCACGCTTCGCCCGATCGCGCTACGTACTTCACCATGGACGACGCGGAGTACGAGACCTTTCACGATCCATTGAACCCGCGGCTCAGTCACTGGAACAACGTTGAGGTTTCCTACGCCGAAGGGCCGGACGCCACGACCAGCGTGTACCTGGAAAAGCGGCCCGGCGTCGCGGCTGGCACGCTCGACGAGCTGGACGTGGAGAGTCACATCCTCGGCAATCGCCGCACTCTGCGAATCTACTTACCGCCGGGCTACCACAAGAGCACTCAAGACTATGGTCTGCTGCTCGCGTACGACGGCAACCAGTACACGCAATCGGTCCCCACACCGATGATCCTCGACAACATGATCGCGGCCCACGCGATTGCACCGGTGGTGGCGGTGTTTCTCGAGTCACCGGATCGCGACCACGAATTTCCGCCGAACGACGCGTTTCAGCGATTCGTCGGCGAAGAGCTGCTGCCGCAGCTTCGCAAGCACTATCGATTGAGTCGCGACCCGCGGCGCAATGCCGTGCTGGGATCGAGCTACGGCGGACTCGCGGCGACCTACACCGCATTCAAGCATCCGAGCGTCTTCGGCAATGTGATCTCCCAGTCCGGCTCTTACGGCTGGTCGCCGGAGGCGGCGGCCAACAACTTTCCGAGCAACTTCGGCCGGATTGCGAATCCCGACAGCGGTTGGCTCACACGCCAGATCGCGGAGGCGCCGCACCTGAGCGTGCGGTTCTACCTGGATGCGGGTACATGGGAGGGCCCGAACATGCTCGCCTCGAACCGCATGCTGCGCTCGGTGCTGGTCGGCAAGGGCTGCACGGTGGTCTACAGGGAGGCACCCGGCACGCATTCGGCCTACTACTGGATGTTGCGTTTGCCAGACGGATTGCGTGCGACGCTGGGACAGCGCTGAAAATCGCGCAGTCCGCGGCGTGGCGTCGCGCATCACGGCCATTCACCGACATTCGATTTCGGCGGAACGCGGGGCTTGCAAACCCGACGCGAGTGGCTCATCGTATCGCCGAGGCATGATAGCGGTACCAGAGGGAGGACCCACGTGCCACGCCACAGAACAACAATGGGTGGTCTCGCCGGTGTAATTGACAGCGATGTCACACCTGGGCGACGCGCACCCGTCCCGATCCGAGGCGTCGGCACCCGCAATCCCGAGCACTTTGCGCACCCTCCGACCAGCGGTACGCGTCAACGCCAAACACTGGAGGCCTAGCGGGCCCCACGGCACAGGTCGGACTCACTTCGTAAGGGGGATGGAGCGATGGTCAAGCGCAATACGGTAGCCGTTGCCGTAGCCGCGATTCTCGGCGCGACGCTACGAGCGAATGTTGCAGCAGCCCAGCAGGCGCCCGCGAGCGGCAATTCAACCGACGATCTGCAGGAAGTCGTCGTCACCGGCTTGCGGGCGAGCTTGCAGGATTCGATGAACATCAAGCGGAACGCCATAGGCGTCGTCGACGCGATCAGCGCTGAGGACATCGGCAAGTTCCCGGACACGAATCTGAGCGAGGCGCTGCAGCGTGTCACCGGCATTTCGATCAGCCGGCGCAACGGCGAGGGCGCGACGGTCACTGCGCGCGGCTTCGGCTCCGAATACAACATGGTGACGCTCAACGGCCGCATGATGCCCGCCGCGGATGCCTACGGCGGCGGCGGCAACGGCTTCGACGGCGGCGTGAACGGCCAGACGCGCTCGTTCAATTTCGCCAATCTCGCGGCCGAGAGCATCAGCGGCATCGAGGTCTACAAGACGAGCCGCGCGGACATCGCGACCGGCGGCATCGGCGCCACGCTGAACGTGCTCACCGCGCGCCCGCTCGATCACGGCGCCGGCACCACCGCGAATTTCGGCATCAAGGCCGTGGACGACACGACCAACCGCGTCGGCAACGACGTCACCCCGGAAATCTCCGGCATCTACAGCTTCGCGAACGACGACCGCCGCTGGGGTGTGAGCCTCACGGGCAGCTACCAGAAGCGCGACAGCGGCTCGTCGATGTCGACCATCAACGACTGGAACATCCGCACCTGGCACGACGATCCGACCCAGCTCACCACGCAGCTCGCGCCGGGGGCGGTGATCACGAACAAGCCCGCGGAAGGCGCGCTGTACGCGATTCCGAACGACATCCGCTACCACTTCGCCGACCGCGAGCGCACGCGCGCCAACGGCCAGCTCACCCTGCAGTTCAAGCCGGTGGATGCGCTCACCCTGACGGCCGACTACACCTACGCGGAGCAGCACCTGAAGGAGGATCGCGGCGACCAGACGCTCTGGATGAACGCGAACCACTTCAACGCCATCACCTTCGACACCGGTGAGGTCGTGGCCACGCCGCTCCTGCTGCAGGAGGACGAAGGCACGGCGAAGGACTTCGGCTTCGAGCAGCAGCATCGCGACCAGAAGAACGACCTGAAGTCCGCGGGCTTCAACGCGGGCTGGCAGATCAACGACCGCTGGAACCTGAGCTTCGACATCCACGACTCGAAGGCGCGCAGCCTGCCGCACGACCCGGTCACCGGCGGCGGCGAGACGCTCATGAGCTTCGCGGCGCGCGTGCCGAGCACCTGCTTGCCGCCGCCGGACGACAAGATGTGCACGAATCGCATCGTGCAGACCTTCGTCTTCGGCGAGCACGGGCTGGGGCTCGCGCAGCGCACGATCTTCACGCAGCCCACGGCGAGCGCGCCCGCTTCCGGCGGCGACTCGAACTTCGATTTCCCGCTCGAGACCCTCGGCAGCCAGTACCTGCGCATCAACTACCAGGCGCAGGAAACGAACATCACGCAGGCGCGGCTCGACAGCGCGCTCGACTTCGACAACGGCCGCCTGCAGTTCGGCGTCGAGACGCGCGCGATGGATTCCCATCAGCTCGCCTCGAACGCGCAGATGACGCTCGGCGACTGGGGTGTCAATCATCCGGGCGAGATCCC
>DASZSS010000050.1:0-2452 GCA_035548535.1 Steroidobacteraceae bacterium | reverse complement strand
CCATCCTTCGCGAATCCAGTCCGTGTCGTCGGATGGGCCGACGCGGGCCTTGAGATTGGGAAGCTGCATTTCTTCCCAGAGCCAGTCGACGATGTCGTCGATCTTCAGCTCCAGCAGGAGCTGCATCTCGCCCTCGTCCTGACCGCCCGGGCCTTTCTCGCCCGCGCCGCGCTGGCGGGACGGGTTCTGCAGGACGTCGCCCGGCTTGGCTTTGCCCTGACCGGCGCCCTGCTGCTCCTCTGGCCGGCGCAGGCGGAAGTGATAGTGCTCGAGCATTCGCACCGGCACTCGCACCGTCTTGGTGCCGTCGTTGATGACGTCCGCGCCCGCTACGATCTGCGGGAGATGCTCGCGAACCGAATCCCGCACCTTCTCATCGTGGCGGAGCCAGTCGCGCGCACCGCGCGAAAACAGCTCGTACCACTTCGTCAGCCCGAGAGGAGTACTACCGCCGCGTTCGTCCATTGCCTCTCCGCGTTCTGTATCGTGACTGCTACTCCTGCGCGAGAAGCGTGGTCACGTAGCTCAATGCCTCCTTGGCGCTGTGCTCGTCGTATCCATACTCGCTGATGAGCCGCTGCTGTACCACTGAAATTTTTTGGCGAGCCTCTTCGTCCGGCCGCGCCGTGGACGTCACGAGCCGCAGCACGTCGCGTCGCTCGTCGAAGAGATACTGCTCGATCGCCTCGCGCATGCGCGCGTGGCTCGCCAGCTTGAACTTCTCGCCGGCCTTGAAGGCCACCATGGCCTTGCGCACCACTTCCTGGCGGAACGAGAGCTTGCCGGAGTCGGACACCTTGATCTTCTCCTCGACGGAGCGCAGGAAGCGCTCGTCCGCCGGGCGCGTCTCGCCCGTGATGGGGTCCGTGACCTGCCGGTGATCCAGCGAGGCTTCCACCTCGTCCAGATACTTCTCGAGGAGCTGCTGCGCCTCTTCCTCGAAGGACGCGAACATCGCGCGATGCACGTCCTCCTTCACCCAGCGGTTGTAAAACTCCTTGCGCGCCGTGACGAGGTGATCGATCCAGGCCTTCTTCTGCTTGGCGTCGATGCGCGCATCGTGCTCGATGGCGTCCTTCAGCGCGAGGAGCAGCTCCATGCTGGTCAGGCTGTGCGCGTTGCTGCGCGTGATGGCGTTCGAGATCGCATTGATGATGAAGCGCGGGCTGATGCCCGTGAGCCCCTCGTCCGGCGCTTCGTTGCGCAGCCGCTGGGCCTCGGACTCCGGCACGCCTTCGACCGCCTCGCCGGCATAGAGACGCAGCTTCTTCGCGACGTCGAGCCCTTCGCGCTCGGGCTTCGCGAGGCGCGTCAGGATGGCGAACACCGACGCGAGATTCAGCACGTGCGGGTCGAGGTGCACGTTGCGGAAGGCCGGTGCCCCCGAGACGAGCTTCTGATAGATGCGCGACTCGTCCTTGTACGACAGCGCATAGGGCACCTTGATGATGACCATGCGGTCGAGCAGCGCCTCGTTCTCCTTCTCCTGCAGGAACTTGTGGAATTCCGCGAGGTTCGTGTGCGCGAGGATCGTCTCGTCCAGGTGAATCAGCGGGAAGCGCGACACCTTGACGTTCTTCTCCTGCGTCATCGTCAGGAGCAGATAGAGGAACTCGCGCTTCACCTTCAGGATCTCGATCATCTCTAGCATGCCGCGGCTCGCGGCATACACGGCGCCGGACCACGACCAGGCGCGCGGATCGCCTTCGTCGCCGATCTGCGCGACCTTCGCGAGGTCGACGGAGCCGACGAGATCGGCGATGTCGGCCGTCGTCGGGTCGTGCGGCGCGTACGTGCCGATGCCCTGGCGCAGGGCCTCCGACAGGAACACCCGCTCGACGGGCACACGAATGAACTCGCCGTCGAACTCGCGCTCGACGTACTCACGCGCCCACGGCGAGAGCTCGCCCTCGATGTCGACACCGTACGTTTCGCGGAACTGCGGGCGCAGACTCGTGGGCACGAGATTGAGCGGGTTCTCGCGCAGCGGCGAGCCCTTGATCGCATAGAGCGCGCCCTCGTCGGTACGGCTGTACTCTTCGAGCCCGCGCTTCAGCAGGATGGCCACCGTCGACTTGCCGCCCGAGGGCGGTCCTAGCAGCAGCAGCAGGCGTCTGCCGACATCGGAACCAGCCGCTGCGGCTTTGAAATACTCAACGAGCCGCGTCAGCGGCTCGTCTATTCCGAATAAATCGCGGCGAAACAGCTCGCGCGATCTTGCCGTCTCATCCACATCGGCTCCGCGCCCATGCCAGCGGAGCATGTCCCAGATGTACTCGTGGCTCGAACGAACCATCGCGTTCGGGTTCGTGGGCAGGATCTGCTCGAGGAACTGGCCGAAGGTGCCTTCCCAGCGCTGCGCTCGATGGTTGCGGCTGAACGAGCTCAGCGAATCGATGAATTCGGAACGGCGGGCCGGATCCGGATGGTCAGAAGAGTGCGGTCGCATCGT
>DASZSS010000049.1:0-10988 GCA_035548535.1 Steroidobacteraceae bacterium | reverse complement strand
CCCGGCGCGGCGTTGTCCACCGCTTCGAGATTCACCTGCTTGAAGCTCGACTGCTCGGTCGTGCGCCGGTCGGCGACGAGGTGGAGCTGGTAGAGCACCTTCGAGACGTCCGCTGGCTTGATCTGCTTCGGCAGCACGCCGACCGCGCCGAGCGCGCGCGCCTGCCCGAGATAGAGCTCGCCTTCCTGCGAGGTGTACATGAGGATGGGAATGGTCGCGGTGCGCGGATTGTTCTTGATGGCCTGCACCGCCTGGAAGCCGTCCATCCCCGGCATCATGTGATCCATGAAGATCACGTCCGGTCGATGGGTGCCGAGGTACTCGATGGCTGCCTCGGCGTTCTCGGCGTTGTCCACGTCGATTTCGTATTTTTCGAGAATCCGCGCCAAAAACACACGTGCCGACTTCGAGTCGTCGACGATTAACGCGCGCTTCGCGCCCATGCCTGCTCCCTGAAAAATCGGCTTGCGAGACGCGCGGAAGTGTAGCGCAGAAAAACTCGCGTTCCAGCTTCCGCATGTGGCTCACGCCGACAGCAGGCGCTCGTGTCGCCGAGTGCCGACGCCCGCTATCGCGCATAGATGTCGGTGAGGCGTCGTGTGAGCGAGCGCGAGGACCACGTCTGCGCATACGCGTAGAGAGCGCGCCATCAGCGCATCGAGCAGCGACGTGTCTGCGGACACATCGTGTGACCCGCGAGTCGTGTGACCTGCGAGGCGAGCTCGGTCTCGCGCTCCGGCACGACCGCGCGCCGACGCCCGCCCGCAGCACGAACTTCGTGCCAAGCTCGGCAGTTGAGGCGACGGGCAGCGCGCGCAATCGCGTCGACGACGACGAGCTACGTGCTGCGCCCCTTTAACATGTGCGTACTTCGAGCCGGCCGTCCCGGGGCTGCGCAGGGCGGAACGGTGACTCGGGATAAGAACTTCTTGCCGCCGGACGCGCGGATTCACTGCGTGAAGTACTGCGCGTTCGCCGAGCACGTTACACTGCGGTTCAATGCCTGTTTTCACTGGATTTTTGCTGCGACGGCTGTGCCGGCCCGGCCGGCTCGGCATCGGATTGGCGATCTGTGCAGCGGCACTCCTCTGCGCAGCGCCGAACGCGTTCGCCGTGAGCCGCATCGTGCTCGAGGTCGGCGAAATCACGCTGCCCGGAACGCAGGGCGGCGGCATCACGGCGACGATCGACCTCGGCACTCACGGCGCGCCGAAGGCGCATGTCCGCGCGGTGCAGATGGATTTGCCCGCACCCATCGGCACTCTGCGGTCCATCGAGCTCACGTGCGGAACGGTGGTGGTCCGCGAGCCGAAGTTCGCCTGTCGCGACGCGCGCCTCGCCGCGCAGGGCGGGCCGACCAGGACGATCTCGATGCAGGCGGCGCTCGAATATGACTCCGCGCACGGCATCACGTCCTTCGAAGGGTCTGAATTCGGCGTAGCCGGCGGCACGCTGGAGTTCGCGTCTCGCATCGGCGCCGGCGGATGGTCGATCGAGGGCACGGGCAGCGCGCTCGATCTGCAACAGGTCCGCGCGCTCGCGAACCCCTGGCTCAAGGTGCCCGCAAATCTCACGTTCGCCGGCCACATCGATCTCGAAGGCGGCGCCGTGAGCCGCAACGAGAATCTGGCGCTGAACGCCGAGGTGCGCACCGCCGATCTCGACCTCACCAACGAGGAAGGCACCCTCGTCGCGCAGAAAGTGGCGACCGGCGTGCGCCTCGCCGCGGAGCGCGCGCCGGGCGGCGGCTACGACGTCGAGGCCCGCCTCGACGGCACGAGCGGCCAGGCGCTCGCCGGACCCATCCTGCTCGACCTCGGCGCCAATCCACTGCGGCTCGATACCCGCGGCCGCTGGGCCGGCAATGCGCTGCGCGTCGATGACATCGCGCTCGTGCAGAACAATCTGAGCGAAGTGCACGGACGGGGGAACATCGAGCTTGGCAAGACGCCGCGCGTCACGCAGGCGCATCTCGATCTGACGAACGTGCTGTTCCCGGCCGCCTACACGAGCTTCTTGCAGATCGCGCTCGCGGCAACCGATTTCGGCCAGTTGAAGACGACGGGCATCGCGCACGGCAATCTCGACATCGCCAACAACGCCGTGACGCGCGCGCAGCTGCAGCTCAGCCACGTCGGCCTCGTGGACACGCAGGGCAAGTTCACGATGTCCGACGTGAACGCCGGGCTCAATTGGGTGGCGGACGAACAGGGCAGCGTCGAGCCCTCCTATCTGCAATGGGAGCGCGCGAGCGCCTACGGGCTGAGCGGCGAGGGAGCGCGGCTCGATTTCATCACGCGCGCCTTCGGGCTCGAGCTCGTGAAGCCGGCGCGCCTGCCGCTGTTCGACGGCGCGATCTTCGTGAACAAGCTCGCCACCCGGCGCCTGGGCGCGACGGATGCGGAGCTGCTGTTCGACGCGAAGATCGAGCCGATCAGCATGCCGCTCTTGTGCCGCGCGTTCGGTTGGCCGGAGATGTCCGGCCAGCTTTCGGGCTCGATTCCGGGACTCACGTACAAGAACCGCGTGCTGAGCGTCGACGGCGACATCGCGGCGAGCGTCTTCGATGGCACGATCGTCGGGCGCAACTTCCGCCTCCAGGACCCGCTCGGACCCTGGCCGCGATTGCTCGCGGACGTGTCGGCGCGCCGCCTCGATCTGTCGCTCGTCACGCGCACGTTCGCCATCGGCAGCATCACCGGAAGGCTCGATGCCGATATCGATCACCTCGAGCTCTTCAACTGGTCGCCGGTGGCGTTCGACGCGCGGCTCTATTCGACGCCGGGCGACCGGTCGAAGAAGCTCATCAGCCAGAAGGCCGTGACGAGCATTTCGAACGTGGGCGGAGGCGGCGGGCGCGTGGCCGCGGCGCTGCAGTCGGGCCTGCTGCGCTTCTTCGACCAGTTCCGCTACGAGCAGATCGGCATCACCTGCAAGCTCGAGAACGAGGTGTGCCTCATGGGCGGCATCGAGCCGGCCGGCACGGGCTACTACCTCGTGAAGGGCCGCGGTCTGCCGCGCATCAACATCATCGGCAATCAGGGACGCGTCGCGTGGCCCCAGCTCGTCAGGCAGCTCGCGAACAGCATTCGCGCCGACGTGGTGGTGACGGGCTCGCGGCCGCGCTGAGCGGGCCGGCGCGCTCCTTTTGTTAGACTGCGGGCCCGGTCACTCGCGTTTCGTGAGCGAGTTCAGGTTTGTTTCAGGCGCCGCGGCGAGAATGCCGGCGCGTTGCACTCCAGGAGACATACGATGCGTCGGGTTCTGCCGTTGAATCTCATGCTCGTGGTGCTGCTGCTCGCAGCCTGCGTCACGGTCAACGTCTATTTCCCCGCGGCCGCCGCCGAGAAGGCGGCGGATCAGATCATCGACACGGTCACGGGGACCTCCGGCTCCGCGCAGCCGCAGGGATCGAATGAGACGCAGAAGCCGCAGAGCTCGACGCACGCGCCGGCGGCGCCGTCGTTCGCGCAGAGCGCGGGCCACATCCTGCTCGCCGCCGCAGGGAACATGCTCGAGATGCTCGTGCCGGCCGCGAACGCGCAGAGCGGGGCGAACCTCGACGTGAACACGCCGGAGATCCGCGCGGTCACGAGCTCGCTGCAAGGGCGGTTCTCGCAGCTGAAGCCGTACCTCGATTCGGGTGCGGTGGGCTTCACGTCCGACGGACACGTCGATGTGCGAGACGCGAACGCCATCCCGCTGGCGGAGCGCGCGAAGGTGAAGGGCCTCGTCGCGGACTGGAATCGCGATGCCGACACGCTGTACGCGGAGATCGCGAAGGCGAACGGACATCCGGAGTGGAAGAGCGACATCCAGACGACCTTCGCGCGGCGCTGGATCGATCGGGCGCCGGCCGGCACCTACTATCAGGCCGCGGGCGGCGTCTGGAAGCAGAAGTAACTCAGGGATCGAGCGACGGCGCGAGGATCTGCGCCATCCAGCTCATGATCGCCTCGATCACGGCGCTGGGCCGCATCGGCTGCCCCATGGCATCGGCGATGTGATCAGCGCGCTGCTCTCACCCGAGAGTCACTGGATCAATGCGCAGCGAATCGAAACCTCGCGCGGCATGATGCTGTGAGCCGTCATTCGCGTATGCCGGTGCCGCGGTTCAGCAGGTGAAGCGCGAACGCGAACATCGTGAGCGCGGCGATGATCATGATCGAGAACGCGAGCCCGACCGCGACGTCCGAGTGGCCGAAGAAGCCGTAGCGAAACGCGTTCACCATGTAGAGGATCGGGTTCGCGTACGACACGTGCTGCGCCCACTGCGGCAGCACCGCCACGGAGTAGAACACGCCGCCGAAATAGGTCAGCGGCGTGAGCACGAACGCCGGCACCCAGTTCACCTGATCGAAGTTCTTCGCGAACACGGCATTGATGAAGCCGCCGAGCGAAAAGCAGATCGAGGTGAGCAACACCGCGCCGAAGATCATCCCAATGTGGTGGACCGCCAGGTGCGTGAACAGCACGGACACGATCGTGACCACGGCACCGACCATGAGGCCCCTGCACACGCCCCCCGTCACATAGCCGGCGACGATCACCCAATTCGGCAAGGGCGAGACGAGCAGCTCCTCGATGTGCTTGCCGAACTTCGCCCCGAAGAACGAGGAGACGACGTTCGCGTACGAATTGGTGATCACCGACATCATGATGAGGCCGGGCGCGATGTACTGCATGTACGGCACGCCGCCCATCTGACCCACGCGGCTACCGATGAGGCTGCCGAAGATCACGAAGTACAGAGTCGCCGTGACGGCCGAGGGCACGAGCGTCTGCCCCCAGATACGAATGATCCGGCCGTACTCGCGAATGACGATGGTCTTGTAGCCGACCCACCGCACGTGCCCCATGTCGAGGGTGGACGGCGGTGCGGCGCGCTCGGCAGCGGTGGCGTTCACGAGCCACCTCCCTGCGCGTGCGCCGCGGCGACTGTTCCGACCGGCACTCCCGCGCGCGGCTCGGCCGGCCGCGCCGCCGCGCCGTTGCCGCCGCCCTTCTCGACGAGCCGCATGAAGATCTCTTCGAGCCGGTTCACCTTGTTGCGCATGCTCAGCACCTCGATGCCGAGCGCGGACAGGCGCGAGAAGATGTCATTGAGGTTCTGGTCCTTGTTCACGTCGACCTCGAGCGTGTGCGCATCGAGCAGTTGGCTTGCGTACCCCTCGAGCTTGGGCGCGGCGCTCAGCGGCTTGCGCAGCGTCAGGACGAACGTCTCGGTATGCAGCTTCAGCAGCAGGCTGCTCATGCGATCCCGCTCGGCGATGCGGCCGCCGTCGATGATCGCGATGTTCCGGCACAGGGTCTCGGCCTCTTCGAGATAGTGCGTCGTGAGAATGATGGTGGTGCCGCGCTCGTTGATGCCGCGGAGGAAATCCCACATCGAACGGCGAATCTCGATGTCGACGCCGGCGGTCGGCTCGTCGAGGATCAGCAGGCGCGGCTCGTTCATCAAGGCGCGCGCGATCATCAGGCGCCGCTTCATGCCGCCCGAGAGCGCGCGCGACATGGCGTTGCGCTTGTCCCAGAGCTGGAGCTGCTTCAGGTAATTCTCGGCGCGCTCGCGTGCGAGGCCCCGCTCGATGCCATAGAACCCCGCCTGGTTGACGAGGATCGTGAGCGGCGACTCGAACATGTTGAAGTTGATCTCCTGCGGGACCACGCCGACGCACGCCTTCGCCGCTTCGAGCTCACGGTCGATGTCGTGGCCGAAGATCGAGAGCGTTCCCGCCGTCTTGTTCACGAGCGAGGTGGCGATGCCGATGAGCGTGGTCTTGCCGGCGCCGTTCGGGCCCAGCAGTGCAAAGAAATCGCCTTGTTCGACGTCGAGGTCGATGCCCTTCAGGGCCTGGACCCCGTTGCGGTACGTCTTGATGAGACCGCGTGCGGAAAGTGCATTCATAGGGGTGACAAAAGCGTAACACGCGCGTCCGGGCGGAAGCCGGCCAGTACCCCCAAAGGAAGAGATGAATAGCCAGCGCGCGGCGGCGCACGCGCAATCCGGCTCACGCTGAAGTTGGTTCGCATGCTGCGTCGGGGCGCCGGCTCGCCGGCATGCGAAACAAACAGTGCGTCCGGGGCATGCAGTGGCGTCCGGGCGTATGCGCGGGACGCGCAGGGGAACGTGCTCAGCTAGCGGCGTCGGGCGTATGCGCGGGGCGCGCAGGGGAACGTGCTCAGCTTGCCGTCTGCAGGAGCTGATCGGGCTCGGTCGGCAGGGAAGCGTGAGCGTCGAAGAACGCCCAGCCGTCGCGCCCGTACTCCTTGGCCGCATAGAGGGCGCGATCGGCCATCTGGACCGCGAGATCGTGCGAACACCCATCGTCGCCGGGCTGCAACGTCGCGGCGCCCACGCTGGCCGTGACATACGGCCGCGTGGCCGATCCGAGGTGCGGAATGCGCAGCTCGCGCACCGCATCCAGGATGGCGCATGCGACGCTCTCGGCGTGCGCCCGATCGGCGCCGAACAGCACTGCGATGAGCTCCTCGCCGCCATAGCGCGCGACCAGATCGAGCGGCCGCCGGAGCGCGGCTCGACGCACCGCGCACGCGACGGCGCGCAGGCACTGATCGCCCGCCTGATGCCCGTAGCGATCGTTGAAGGCCTTGAAGTGGTCGATATCGATGAGCACGACCGACACCGGCGTGCGATCGCGCGCAGCCTGCTGATAGAGCTTGCGCACCTGATCTTCCAGGGCCGCGCGATTGAGCAGACCAATCAGCCCGTCGTGCATGGCCACGTGCGCGAGCCGCCGGCGATCGAGAAAGGCCATGCGATTGGCGCGCTCGAGCGCATAGCACCCGGCGGCGCCGATGAGGTTCGCGCAGAAAAGTGTCCAAAGCTGATACGTCGCGACATGCGGTGCGATCGCGCCGGCAAGAGCGGCGATGGCGTACGCCGCGATCAGGATCGCATTCGTTCGCAGCGCCGCGGCAAGCGTCAGCGTCAGCATGAAGTAGAAGAAGAACGCGGCGAGCACGAGGCGCGCCGAGATGAGCGGCAGCTGTTCGGGCGACGCCTGTGTCGCCATGAGCACCGTGCCGAGCCCGAAGAGCGGCGCGGCGATCTGGATGCTGACCTGATACCAGCGATCGAAGTACTTCTCGCGCGTGAGCACGAGCATCGTCAGCACCATCGGCAGGTGCAGGGCGAAGCGCACGAGGTCGGAATGCGCGATTCGCGGGCCAGGCAAAACCCAGTGATCGATCACGGCAAAGCCCAGCACGGTGGACAGCGCCACCAGCAGGCTCATGCGCGCCCAGCGGCGATCCGTGTCCCGTCGCGAAAATCGATATTCGGCTTCGAGTGGTTTCGGGAAGCGTAAGCGCAGCAATCCGCTCGATGGAACGTGCGCCTCCGGCGGCACGCCGCTCTCGACGGCGTGCTCAGGCATGGACGAGGAGCCCCTCGCGCAAGCGCCTCAGCCGTTCCTGGGAGTGCGAGTGCTTACGCGGCTCGGGTCCTGCAGTGCCTTGATGCGAGTCCGCCAGACCTCGTATGCATCCCATCCAGAGGCGGCTTTCTCCGCGACCACCGGCACGAACTCTTCGTTCGCAGCCTTCGCCGGACGCGGGAAGGTGATCAATGCGTCGACTCGAGTTTTCATGTTCGGAAGCCTTGCGGGTCGTTCGTTGTTGTTGGCGCCGGGTCCGTCTCCAGCGAGCGCGGAATTCTAAACGCAGGTGTATCGAAAGCGAGTGAAAATTATGTTTTGGAAATATGTCACATGGAAATCTGTGACTCATTTCGCAAAATACCTCGCCAGATACTCCTCGAACGTCTCTCGAGTATCTGTCTCGAGACGCCGTTGGCTCTCCAGGGACTCCTCCGCTTCGGCCGCAAATTCCGCTAGCCGTGCCTCGTTCGGCGGGTACAAATCGAGAAAATATTCTTTGTGGAGCGTCGACATGCGCAGCGCCTGGGCGAAGAAGGACTCGCCGGTCGACGTCAGCTCGTTCAGCAGGCGTGCGGAGGGGGTGAGCGAGACGTCCTCGAGTTTCGCGAGCTGTACACCGAGCGCATTGCTGTAGGGACGAAGTGGATCGCCGGCATCGAGCATCTCGCAGAGGCCCGTCATCGAATCGAGCAGCTCGCGCGCCCAATCGCGCATCGATACCTGCCGATCGTCGCGCCAGAGCGTCAGTCCCGGCTCGCGGCCGCGGCGCGCGACGGTCACATGGTTTTGATCGAGCTTGGCCTCGTCCGCGCTCGCGATGAGCGGGCTGTCCTTCAGCACACAGAGCGCGAGGAACGCTTCGAGGAAGCGCAGCTTGTTCTGATTCACGCCGACCGGGTCGAACGCGCTCACATCGAGAGCGCGCACCTCCACGTATTCGACGCCGGCGCGCTGCAGGGCCTTGGTGGGTCGCTCGCCGGAGCGCGCGACGCGCTTCGGCCTGATGAAGCTGTAGTACTCGTTCTCGATCTGCAGAATGTTCGCGTTGAGCTGTCGGTACTCCTTGCGTCCGTCGGGTCCCTCGACCTGCACGCCGAGCGCCTCGTACGGCGGGTGCGGCGTCGTGATGGCGCGCGTCAGATCGCGCACGTACTCCTCGAGGCTGTTCACGGATACGGACAAGCCGGCTTGATTGCGATTGCGATAGCCGATGTCGCTCATGCGCAAGCTGGTGGCGTAGGGCTCGTACAGCGTCCCCTTGGTCAGCTCGCGCAGCCCCATGTCCTTGCCGCGCAGGAACGACTTGCAGACCGCCGGCGAAACGCCGAACAGGTAGAGCACGATCCAGCCGTAGCGCCGGTAGTTGCGCAACAGATCGAAGTAGCTCGACGAGATGAAGCTCTGCCCCTGGTCGCGCGATTCGCGCACGGCGGCGAACGCTTCCCAGAATTTCGCGGGGAACGAGTAATTGAAGTGCACGCCGGAGATGGCCTGCATCATGCGTCCGTAGCGCAGGCCGAGACCGTTGCGATAGATCGTCTTCATCCGCCCGACGTTCGAGGTGCCGTACTGGGCGAGCGGCACCGCCTCATCGCCGTCGATGGCGCACGGCATGCTCGTCGCCCACAGCAGCTCATCCCCGAGGTGGCGATAGACGAACTGATGCAGATCGAGCAGGTATTGCAGCAGCTCCCAGCTCTGCGTGAACGCGGGCGTGACGAGCTCGATCAGCGCTTCGGAGAAATCCGTGGTGATGTGCTCGTTCGTCAGCGCCGAGCCGAGCGCGCGCGGATGCGGCGTGCGCGCGAGTTGGCCGTCGGGCGTGACGCGCAGCGACTCCTTCTCGACGCCCTTGCGCCCGCCTTGCAGGACCTGGGGCTCCCCGGCGTTGACGAGGGCGGAGACGCGCCGCTCGAAGACGCGATCGATCGCGGAAGCTGGCATGGCTCAGGCTACCAGCGCAGACGGCCGGTCAGCACCTCACGCAGCATCTTGAAGTCGCCGCGCAGGCTGTAGAGCGGATGCCGGAACGTCGCCGGCGAGTTCTTCTCGAAGAAGAAGTGTCCGGTCCACGCGAACGCGTAGCCGGCGATCGGCACCCCCCAGAACAAAGCCCATTCGCGTGTCACGAGCGCCACCGCGGCCAGCGCGAGCGCGAGGCTCGTCCCGATGACGTGCAGGCGGCGCGATGCGCGGCTCGAATGCTCGCGCAGGTAATAGGGATAGAAGTCATCGAAGCTCGCAAACTCTCGCGCGCTCATCCCTGATCACCCGTGGAAATGCCTCTGGCGGGGCCGGCTGGCCTCTTTGTCCGCATCTTGCCGCCCGCCCTCGAGGCGCGCAATTCCCCAAAGAGATAGAAGCCTCAAACCCTCGACCGGGTCCCTCGCGAACGGATCGCCGCCTACTGGTCCCGCCGCCGCGAGCAGAGCGGGTCAACGCGAGCAGAGCTTGCCGGCGCTAGGCATGTAGTCCCGACAGTAGTCCCGCCAGGGCGCGCGCCACCACTAGGGCGCTTGCTGCCCGGCTGACGGTCCGGGACTGCCGGTGGACGCGACCTCCGAGGCGGTCCGCAGACCTTTCATGAGCTCGGGCAGGTCGCGCTTCAGGGTCATGCGCATGACCCAGCGGGGCACATAGAAGCGGGGCACGAGCCGCAGGCGGTAAGTGACGATGGTGCTCTTGCCGTCCGGCGTCGTGTGAAACTCCCACGTGCCGCGGTTCTCGCGGAAATCCCCGCGGACGTTGCTGAAGCGAATGCGCACGAAGGGCTCGTACTCGGCCCGGAACACGTAGTACGCGCGCGGCGCGAACCAGCCGTAGTCGATCTGCTGCTCGACGATCTGCCAGGAGTTGTCCGGTGCCGCATCCAGGACGGCACAGTGTCGCAGGTGGGGAACGAAGCGAAGCGCCTCGGCGCAGTCGGTCAGGGTTCGGAATATTCGCTCGGGCGAGGCGTGAATCTGCACGGCCGCGCGGACGTCGCCGCTCTGGTGATCGCTGCCGACCTCGCCGTCGACCAGCACGCCACCGTCGCCGAGCCGTGCGAGCTCGGCCGGGGTGAGCGTCCAATCCGCGCTCTCACCGTATAACGACGATGGGAAGAACACCTGCGCGAGTAGCACGATTGCGACACGAACATGCGTTGGCATTCCGATTCCGCTGCAATATGTCCATGAGTGCCGGCTCTCGCGCGCCGGGTTCATCGTTTGCCTCTGCGATCCGTCAGGCGTAAGTTGTCTCGTCATGAGCAAATGGATTCTCGCGCTCGTTCTCACATTCGCCGCCGCCGCGCCGGCGTACGCGTTCCGCTGCGGCTCTCACGTCATCTCCGAGGGGGCGACGCGCTCGGAAGTTGCAGCCAAGTGCGGCGACCCGACCGAGATCGACCGCCGCAGCGCGATCCTGCGGCGCCCGACGGTCTGGATCCGCGGCCGCCCGTACTTCACGAGCGATGCGCTGATCGAGATTCCCGTCGAGGTCTGGATCTACAACCTCGGCCCGAGCAAGCTCATGCGCAAGCTGCGGTTCGAGGATGGCGTGCTCGTCGACATCGACACGCTCGGCTACGGCTACTACGAGAAT
>DASZSS010000048.1:0-24450 GCA_035548535.1 Steroidobacteraceae bacterium | reverse complement strand
CGTCGACAACCTGGAATTCGTGAGAGATCAATGGGCGCCGGACCAAGACAACTATCGCGCGCGCTTTCTCGCGATGGAGCCGCGCGAAAGCATCGCGCACATCCTCACCGGCATCGCGACGCTCGCGGGATTCGAAGTGGCAGCCGAACGGCTCGCGACGCCACTCGATAGCGGTTCGCAAGAGGACGAGCAGTCGTGCTTCAGCGATTCGACGGATGCGGATATCCGCGCGAACGTCGCGGGAATCGCGAACGTCTACTTCGGCCGCTCGGGGAGCTATCAAGGCGCGGGGCTCGACGCGCTCGTCGGCGCAGCGGCGCCCGAGATCAATGCGCGCATTGTCGAACAGATCGACACCAGCCAGAAGCTGGTCGCAGCGATGGATCATCCGTTCGACCGAACTCTGGCGACGCCTCCGGGCAGTCCGCAACGCGCACGCGTGGAGGCCCTGATCACGTCTCTTCAGACACTCGCGCGACTGTTCCAGGTTGCGGGAAAGGTACTCGGTGTGAACATCGTCGTGACCGTCGAGGTGGAGCATTGAGCGGCGCGCGCCGCACAGTCGCGTTGTTCGTAGGCGCGTCACTTGCGCTCGCATCGGTACATGCAGGCGAGAGCGTCGCCTCGACGCCGGCAGGGCCGGAGTGGCTGACGGCCCGAACGGGCGGTGACACGACGATCGCGATCGCCAACGAAAATGCCTTTGCGCGCGCAATTTTGACGATGTCGCCCGCCGATCTGCGGCGGTTCACGTTCGGCAACAGGCTCTTCAACACGAACTGGGTCGCCGCGCCCGCTTCGGTCGAGGTCTTCGATGGGCTCGGGCCGGTGTTCAATCGCGTCTCGTGCTCGGCCTGCCACACGCGCGATGGACGCGGGCGGCCGCCGGAGACTGAGGGCGCTCCGCTCGAATCGATGCTCGTCCGCCTGAGTCTTCCCGGAAGTGGCGAACACGGGGAACCGATCCCGGTACCTCATTACGGCGATCAGTTGAACGAGAAGGCGATACCGGGCGTGCCCGCGGAGGGGCGCGTCGTGGTGCGATTCAGCGAGCATTCGGGCACGTACCCCGATGGCTCGAGCTACTCGCTGCTCGTGCCGCGCTACGAGTTTGCCGACCTGGCCTATGGTCCGCTGCCGCCCGAGACGCGGGTCTCTGCGCGCGTCGCTCCACCTGTGTTCGGCCTCGGTCTGCTCGAGGCGGTCCCCGACGCGGAAGTCCTGTCGCGTGAGGATCCGAACGATGCGGATCACGACGGCATTTCGGGGCGCGCCAACCGCGTCTGGAACGTGCTCGAAGGGCGCGTCACGCTCGGTCGCTTCGGCTGGAAAGCGAATCAGCCCAGCTTGCGACAGCAAAACGCCGCGGCGGCCAACGGCGACATCGGTATCACGACGCGTCTCTTCCCGCACGAGAATATTGCGGATGGGCAGGTTGCCGCGGCTGCCGCGCCGAGCGGCTCGCGGCAAGGCGAGCCGGAGATGAGCGATGAATTCTTTGCGACGCTCACTTTCTACCAGCAGACGCTTGCCGTGCCCGCTGCGCGCAATGTCGAAGATCCCACGGTGCGCGCCGGCGCGGACCTGTTCGGCCGCATCGGTTGCACGGCGTGTCACGTGCCGACCCTGACGACGGGCGACTACACCGATGTGCCGGAGCTCGCGCATCAGACGATCCATCCGTATTCGGATCTTCTGTTGCACGATATGGGCAAGGGGCTCGCGGACGGACGTCCCGACTTCGGTGCGAGCGGAGAGGAGTGGCGCACGCCGCCGCTGTGGGGAATCGGCCTCACGCGCATCGTCAATCGCCACACACGTTTTCTCCACGACGGACGCGCGCGCTCGCTCGAGGAAGCGGTGCTGTGGCACGACGGGGAGGCACATGCGGCGCGCGAGCGTTTCATGCGACTGTCTCGTGCAGAACGTGCCGCGCTACTGACGTTCCTCGAAAATCTCTGACCGCCACGCGTCAGCGCGACAGCTCCTCATAGGCGTCGCTCGCGCTCGTTCTGACATTCTCGTCGGCGTCCGAGATCGCGATGCGTAATGCTTCACGGGCGCGTGCGGCGTTGGCGGCCTGCTTGCCGAGCAGTCTCAATGAATTCACGGCGAGCAGACGATTGCGCGCGATCGGATCGCTGCTCAGCGTGCGTTCCAAAAGAGCAAAGGACTCTGTCGAGGGCGTGGCTCCTAACTCGCGAATGGCCACGGCGCGCGCGTTCGCATCGACGGCACCGGAGCTCTCCGCGGGAAGCGCCGCCTCCGCGGACAACGGGCTCGCCGGCTCGTCATAGGTTGGCAACTGCGCTGGACCGCTCGCGTCGGCAGGAGCGGCAGCCGATTGAGATGGGTGCGCCGCCATCGAGGGTTCCGTCGCGGGAGGCGTGGTGTGCTCTTCGATCTCAGGCGCGGCACGTGGCGTGCTCGATCCCGCGTTCATCGCAGAATCCGTCGCGATCCGCGCCGGCTCGCTCGCTTGCCGAGCTTCCTGCGCGACGACACTTCCCTCCGAATCGCGGCCGGAGTGTACGAAAATCAGGCCAAGGGCCACGCCGGCGGCGACGAGCGCCGGCAGAACGAGCCGATCACCGTATGCGGATCGCGGCAAGCCAGCGCGGCGAGCGGTGCCGGAGGGCAGCCCGCTCGCCGCGCCTGCGTGACGCGCTTCGCCGCGATCAGCGCCAGCCGGTGACATCCAGGATGACACCGTGTCCGGTGATGTTGTGCTGAATGCTCACGTAGTAGTGCGTGCCCGTGGCGTCGAAGAAGCCACCGGTCGGCTCGGCCGTGAGGTCGTTCAGCGACATCACGCGGATGCAGCCGTCGGTCAGCGTGTCCGCATCGTCGCCGTCATCGAGGCAATCCCAGATGTCGTTGTTGTGCGGCGTCGGATAGATCGCGCCTTCACCGTCTTCGTCGACCAGGAAGTTGCCGCGACCGGGCTGAATGTCGATGTTGTCCGGCATGCCGAACACCGAAGTGCCGAGGACCAGCGGGTGATATTCCGGAATCGACGCAGTGTTGATGCCATTCACGAGCGTGATGGCGCTGGCCTGCGCAACGGTGCCATCGGTGACGCAGTACACCTCGCCCCAGTGATTGTCGCCATCGGGCTCGCTGTCCGGAACGTCCTGCCCCGTGTTCGTGCCGCAGAAGCGCACATCGCCGTCTTCGAGCGCTTCTTGATCGACCGACATGTCCTCCGGCCGATAGTACGCGGTCAGCTTGAGCGCGCTGGCGGCGGCGCGCAGATTGATCGGTGCGGTGCCGGTCACCGCCACCCACACGCCGCGGCCATACTCATTGCCTTGACCGACATCGGTGTTGCCGCCGTTGCGGCCGACGCGGAAGCCGAAGATGCTGCCGCTCTTCCAG
This sequence comes from Steroidobacteraceae bacterium, assembly GCA_035548535.1. Lineage (GTDB taxonomy): Bacteria > Pseudomonadota > Gammaproteobacteria > Steroidobacterales > Steroidobacteraceae > JADGHX01. The sequence continues at coordinate 21,072 of DASZSS010000048.1, read as the reverse complement.
GGCGACTGATCGAGGCTCGTGATCGGCGGCGCACCGGTGGACCAGAGCTGATCCGGGATGAACTTCACGAGCGCGCCGCCGGGATTGCCGAGGCCACCGCCGCCGGGCCGGTTCTCGTCGGTCAGGTACACGACGCCGTTCGGCAGAATGCCGATGCCTTCGAACGAGAACTGGCCGAGCGCGGGGCGCCCCACGACGTGCGCTGGATCCGACGTCGGACCGAAACCGGAGGTCGGCACGGTCACGTTGGTCGTGTGGATCGGGTCGAGAATCTCGAAGATGCGGCCGTTCGTGCCGTTTTCCTCGCCGACGACGAGCGTGCCCCACGGCGTGACGCGGGCCGGATCGCAGCTCGTGAGTCCGGCACTGATGATGGTCTCCGCCTTGCCCGTCTTCAGCTCGATCCGCTGCACGCCCACCTGGCTGCTGCCCTGCTCGTTGCACCCGATGATGTGAGTGGGATGCTTGGCGTTCGGCCACAGGACCATCTGGTCGATGTTGGGCGCGAGATTTGCGGCGGCACTCACCACGCGCACGCGCAGCCCCGGCGCCACCGACAGCAGACGCGCCGGATCCGCTTCCGCCGCCTTCGCGGACAGCGACTTCGTGGACGACTCGGGGAGATCGCCGAAGGTGCCGAAGAGCTCGAGCGACGATGCGCGCGTCAGCGCCTCGACGCGCTGTCCGAAATCGAGAAACGGTCGATGATGACGATGCTGGAAGTCGGTCGCCGAGGCAGTGCTCGCGACGGCGACCGTCGCCGCGGCGGTGAACGCAACGAATCGATGCATGGAATTGCTCTCCCTATGGGAATGCATGGAAAGGGGTATGAACGGCGCGGCTGGACCGCGCCGACGAGAGAGCACGCTATCGTGCGCAAATGACCAAGGCGTGACATCTGCGTGTCATTCCTGCGCGCATCCGTCACGCTGTACAGCGCGCGCGTCAGGGAGTCGCGGTTGCGTGCCGCGAGTTCCCTGCATTCACCCTGTTTCGCGGGCTAGAAAATGAACTCCTTCGCCGGATTCGCGCGGGGGTACTTGCGCAGGTAGTCGAAGAACCGGCCCAGCGTCAAGTCCTCGCCGGTCAGCGTGCCGGGACGGAACCGGATGGTCTGCATGTTGTGCATGTCCTCGAGCACGACGTGCGTCTCGAGGTCCAGCACGTGTTCGAGGAACTCGTCGATCTCCTGTGGAGTGCCCATGCTCTTGCGCGCGCAGACCACGAAGTACACCTGCGAGTGGCCGGGCTTCGGCAGACCGAAAGGGGCCACGAAGCCAAACCAGCGGCCGGCGAAATCCGTGGTCTGGTAGTACATGCTGGTCCCGAAGATGCCGACCTGATGCTTCACGGGCTCGCCTGTCGTGTGCGTGCCGGAAAATGAATAGCGCAAGGAGTGGTCGGTCCACTGCACCGCGCGGTGCGGATTCTCGCCGTCGATGGTGATGCCATGCAGATAGCGGATGTGCTGCATGTCCGGCGTGTTGGCACACAGAATCCAGGGATCCACCGGCATGTACTGGCCGAAGACGCGCGCCTTGAACACGAGCTCTGAATCGGGATAGGGCAGGTCCGGCAGCTCGTAATGGGGATGCGTACCGTTGTACGCCCAGAGGATTCCGTATTTTTCCTGCGTCGGGAACTCGAACAGCCGTGCCGCGCGTGGCGGTGCCGCGCCGCTCGGCACCTTCACGCAACGGCCGTCCGACCCGTATTGCCAATGGTGAAACACGCAGCGGACGTTACCGTCCACCATGTCGCCGATGGAGAGGTCCGCGCCCATGTGCGGGCAATAGGCGGACATGACGTGCGCGCGGCCCGAGCCGTCCCGAAAAGCGATCACGCGTCCACCGAGGAAATCGAACCCGCGCACGAAGTGCGCATTGGCGGCGCTCGAGAAGCAGATCGGGTACCAGGACTGAGTGTAGAGCCCGTCCTGACCCTCGCCCGGCACGCCGTCGCTCAGGGCTCGCTTGAACGGTGTATCGAGGTAGTGCGCGCTGGTCATGGCTCATCTCATTTTCGATAACGGTGACGCGTACGCTAGGTAGCGCGCGGTCGCAGGTCGACCCGGCCATTGTGCGAGCCCGGAGGTTTGCGCGGCCCGCACGAGCCTATCCTCCCGGCTAGGTCGCCTCGTCCAATCGGACGGATTCTCGGCGGCCGCGCCAGTCGGCAGGATGGCCGCATCAAAAACAACGCGCGCATCGGAATCGCACATGCCTAAGCACGTGGTAATGGTGCTCACGTCGCACGACCAATACGGCAGTACCGGAGCCCAGAGCGGCTCATGGCTCGAGGAGCTGGCCACTCCGTACCTCGCCTTCATCAGCGCAGGACTGCGCGTCACGCTCGCATCCCCGCGCGGCGGGCAGGCGCCGATCGATCCGGTGAGTGCCAAGCCGCCGAGCGTCACGCCCGCAGGCCGGCAGTTCCTCGCCGACCCCGCAGCACGGGCGGCCCTCGCCGCGACCCGCACGCTCGCCAGTCTCGACGCGGCGGAAATCGATGCGCTCTTTCTGGTCGGCGGCGCGGCGACGACCTGGGATTTCCCGCATGATCCGGCACTGCGCGCGCTGGTCGAGACGCTGCACGCACGCAAGGCCGTGCTGGCGGCGATCTGTCACGGCGTGTGCGGTCTTGCGCTTGCGCAGGATCCGCAGGGGCTTCCGCTAGTGCGCGGCCGCCACATGACCTCGATCAGCAATCTGGAGGACACCCTTTTCGGCGCAGACAAGGTGGTCCCGGTGCTCCCGGAAGACATGCTGCGCCGAAATCGGGCCCTGTACGCGGCGGGTCCTCCCTTTGCATCGAATGTCGTCGTCGACCCGCCGTTCTTCACGGGCCAGAACCCCGCTTCCGCCGCGGCACTGGCGCGCGAGGTCATCGATCACTTGCAGCGCTCGTCGGATCCCGCCGCCGAATTCCTCGCTACGGTGAACGCGCAGGCGCTCGGGAAGTCTCGCTCCGCGGGTGCGCTGGTCGCACTCGCCGTTGCCGCGGCACTGTGCGCGACACCGCAAGCCGTGCGCGCGCAGTCCACAGCGGAGGCGGCGGCGCCCGAATCCGCGGGACTCGAGGAAGTGCTGGTCACCGCTCGTAAGCGCGAGGAGCGCATGCTCGAAGTGCCGGACTCAATGACCGCTCTCGGAGCGGCGACGATCGAGAGCGCGCACATCGAGAATGTGAAGGATGTGGCCTTGCACGTGCCGAACGTGTCGATCATCGAAGCGCAGCAACCGGGCGTCGCGCTCCTCAACATTCGCGGTGTCGGTCAGGCGCGCAACGGCGAGCCGCCCGTGGCGGTCGTCGTCGATGGCGTGCAACTGAGCAATGCCTATCAGATCACACAGGATCTGTTCGATGTCGAGCGCATCGAGGTACTGAAAGGACCGCAAGGGGCCGTGTACGGGCGCAACGCGATCGGGGGCGCGATCAACATCACGACGCGGCAGCCGACCGACGAGCTCGAAGGCACGCTCCTCGCGAGCTACGGTTCCGGCAGCGATTTTTCGGCGAGTGGTGCGGTCTCCGGCCCGATCGTTTCCGAGAAGCTGCTGTTTCGCGCCGCTGGCTCGTATCGCAGCTTCGAGGGCGACATTGACAGTCTCGACACGCCGGGACGCGGTGAAGCGAACGGCCAGACGGATCGCAATGCTCGCCTGAGCTTGCTCGCCAGGCCATCCGGGCGGACAGCCATCGACGTCCGCTTCTCGCGCCTCGATACGGATTCCGGGGCCGCCTGGTATGCGCCCGTTCCGCCCGGCGGCTCCATCGATACACCGCGCCCCTTCCTCGGTGACTATCCTTCTCATGCCGAGCGCACTCTGACCGACACGTCCGTCAAGGCGGACGTGACGCTCGATCGCGTACAGCTCACGTCCATTTCGGCGTTCGCCAAGGTGGACTCGCTGATCATCGAGGATCTCGACTTCCTGCCGACCGACGGCATCGTCGCGAATCAGGCGCTCGACACCCGCAACTTCAGTCAGGAGCTGCGTCTGACTTCGCTCGGTTCCGGCCCGTTCAAGTGGCTCGCGGGGGCGTACTACCTGAACGTGCATCAAAAACTGGACACCGAAGTCAAATTGGGTGCGGACTTCCTGCCGCTCTTCGGCCTGCCCTCGTCGCTGGCGCCGTTCCTGCTGTCGCAGACGCGCGCCACCGATGACAACGATGCGTACGCGGTGTTCGGCCAGGCCTCATACCGCTGGTCCAACGGGTTCGAGCTGACCGGCGCGCTCCGCTACGACGAAGACCGCCGCAAGGAGCTGGATCGCGGTGCGCTCGTGCCGGCGACGTACCGTCACACATTCAGCGCGCTTCAGCCGAAGGCGTCCGTGAGCTACTTCTTCTCGCCGGACCGCATGGTCTACGCGACCATCGGCAAGGGCTTCCGCAGCGGCGGATTCAATCCGCAGGATCGCATCACGCGCATCTATAAGGCGGAGACGAACCTCAACTACGAGGTGGGCACGAAGAGTGCGCTGCACGACAATCGCTTGAGCATCACGGCGGCAGCCTTCTTCACTAAGATCGACGATCGGCAGGTATACACGCTCGACGTTGTCAACTCCGCGCAGACGCTCTCCAACCCGATTCCGAAATCGCGCGTGCACGGGGTGGAGCTCGATCTGGCGGCGCGGCCGGTCGCCGCGCTCGATCTCGGCGCATCGTTCGGCTACACGGGCTCGAAGATCGAGCGCTACGATACCCGTGTCTTCGCCGGGCTTCCGGTGAGCGGTGATTTCACCGGTAACAAGCTGCCGCAGATTCCCGAATTCTCGTATTCGCTCTACGCCCAATACCGCCTGCCTCTCGGCTCGAGCAGCTCGCTCGTCCCGCGCGTCGAATGGCAGGGCGCGGCCGGCGACTACTTCTGGGAGATCGACAATCGCGACCGGCGCGGGACGCAGAACTTCGTAAACCTGCGCCTCACCGCGCACTGGGACGCGTGGAGCGTCACGGGCTTCCTCGAGAACGCGCTGGACGAGAAGTACGTCATCGAGTTCGTCCCGGCAGAATGGAGCGGGGCGGCGGTGGGGGACGCGTCCGCCGCGGCGCGCGGGCGCCGCTGGGGCATGCAGGCCCGGTATCACTTTTGAAGCCCGCGCAGATGGGCGCGGCACGCGGGGTGCGTCGGCTCCTGAACCAGATCGAAGAGCGCGTCGTGACCCGGGCGCGCTGAGCGCCAAACCGTCGCTGGCGGGAAACGGTTCGACTATTCTCCTGTGTGCGGTTGCGTGATCGCACGACGGCTCCTTCCCAATGGCGGCCGAAACAGTCAACGAGATGCTTCTGCCCGCGCGGTACGCGCCCGCACCAATGCCGCCGGGGGTGCTCGTGCGCGAAGCCTTGTTGGCGGCGCTCGCGCGCGCGTTCGCCACGTGCCGGGTTTCGGTCCTGAGCGGCCCCGCCGGCGCGGGCAAAAGCACGCTGTTGGCGCAGTGGATGGATCTGCTGCGGAAAGGCAATCGCCGCGTCGCTTGGTTGTCGCTGGAGCGCTCCGACAGGGATTGCGCCGAGCTGCTCCGCGGAATCTTCCGCGCGTGCGCGGCCGCCGGCAGCGGGTTCGCCACGGCGTTGCAGGACTCGGTGCTCGCCGCGCTCGACAGCTCCGTCGAGGTCGCCGTGCATCGGTTCGCGGAGGCGGCGAATGCAGGTCAAGGGCCCGACGCGCTGCTGCTGGATCAGTTCGAGGCGATCGATGGCTCGCGTTCGGCGGTGTTCGTGGCGGGGCTGCTGAAGCACGCGGTCCGTCTGCACATCGGCATCGCGAGCCGCACTCGGCCGCAGCTGGCGCTCGGCGCGCTGCGCGCCGCGAGGAGCGTGCTCGAGCTCGGAGTCGCTGATCTGCATTTCACCATCGACGAGACGCGCGCGCTGGTCGCCGGGCGCTTGACCGAGCTCTACGTGCGGATGCTGCACACCTCGACCGATGGGTCGCCGATTGCTGTTCGGTTCGCGTGCCAGGCTTTTGCGGATCACGAAGAGCGGCCCGAAGCGGCGGGAAGCTGGCTCTCGCGCCTGCACGACTACTACCGCGAAGAGGTTCTGGCCGCGCTACCCGAGGCACACCGAGCGGCGGCCTGCCGGCTCGCGATCGTCGAGCGTTTCGATCTGTCGCTCGCGCAGGCCATTCTCGGGCAGCGCGCCGACGAGATCGTCGAGCATCTGCAGAACGTATACGGGCTGCTGATCTGCGATCGCTATTGGCGCGAGTACCACTTTTCTGACGTTCTGCGGCGCTTTCTTCAGCGGCAGTTGCACACCCTTGCGGACCGCGACATCGTCGATCTGCACCGGCGCGCGGCTGCGTGGTTCGCACGGCGCGGGCTGTCGCATCAGGTTCTACTCCACTCGATTGCCGCGGGCGATCGCGGTTCGGCGCTCGAGTTGCTGAACCGCATGGGCAGCATGGCGATCGGAATTCAATACGGTGTGCCGACACTCAAGAGCGTGCTCGGCACGCTGGGTATCGAACCTGATGCAGTCGATCACGTGGTGCCGCTCGGTTGGGCCATGATCGACGTGCACGAAGGGCGGATTGCCGATGCCGCACAACTCGTCGCGCTGGTGAAGTCCCGCATCGCCGCGGACGAGGCTGTGGGGCAGGTGCCGTCCGCGCGTGCGCGCGAGGACCTGGCGCTCTGCGAGGCGCTGCTCGGCGCGTTTCTCGACAGTGCGACGCCTGCGGCGCGTATGCCGTCATCGGTTTCGCTCGGCGAGCAGGGTACGGTGCCCGATGCCGGCCGGCTCGGGCTGATGCACATTCTCCTGAGCTGGGAGCGATTCGGCGCGGGCGAGCTCATCGCCGCCGATCACGAGCTCGATGCAGCCGAGGCTCACTACAACGAGTCCGAAGCGGCGTACGCGATGCTGTTCCTTCACGTGCACCGCTGCATCGCCCGCTACTGGCGCAACGATCTGGACGCGGCGCTCGCGCAGAGCGAGCTGGCGGAGCGCATCGCTCACCTGTTCTTCTCCTCCGACGAGCGACTGATCGCGCTTACGGGCGCGCTGCGCCAGGGGTTGTTGTTCGACCTGGGCGCGAGCGCGCAGCCCTCGAGCCTGCTGGACATACTCGGCGTCGTCGCAGCGCTGGAGGGGTGGGGCGAGATTCAGCGCTGGACGCATCACTGGGCCGCCGGCGCGGCAATTCGCGACGGCCGTTTCGATGTGGCGCGTGGCATCTACGCGAACGGAGTGGAAGTCGGCCAGCGGCTCGGCTTGCCTCGCCTCGTGTGGACGATGAGATGCGCGACCGTCGCACTCGAGACGCGCTGCGGCGAGCTGGCCTCCGCATGGAACGTTGCGAATCAAATTGGACTCGCCGCCTTGGGGTGCAGCGAGTCGGGCGTGCTTGCATCTGAAGCGGGCAATAACGGCATGTCCACCGCTGCGCTCTCCTGGCGCGAACAGGCGGAAGGGTTGATGACGCTCGCGGCGCTACATATGCGGCGCGGGCTGCGCACCGAGGCCGAATCGCTCATCCCTCGAATCGAGGCATTGCTCGCAGGACGCGACATGACTCGGCTCGACACGCGCCTTACGGTGCTTCGCGCGCACCTCGCGCTTGCCGCTGGCGACATCGCGACGGTGCGCGGTCACCTGCGCGCGGTGCGCCGGCAGTTTCCGGGTTCGCTGTCGCAGTCGGCCCTTCTCGATCTCGGCGACGAGCTCGAGCCTCATGCGCGCGAGCTCGAAGGCTGGCCCGCTCCGGCGCGCACACGCCATGCGGCGAGCAGTGGTGTCTTGCCGCGCGTCTCGATTTCGCGCACGGAAGCGCTGGAGCCGTCGGACCCGCTCACCGAGCGCGAGCGGCAAATTCTGAGCCGCTTGCGAGAAGGCAATCCGAACAAGATCACGGCGTTCGAGCTGGGCGTGAGCGAAGCGACTGTGAAGTTTCACCTGCGGAACATCTATCGCAAGCTCAATGCGCGGAATCGCACGCAGGCGCTGGCGCGATATCGGGACCTGCTGGCGAAGTGAGCCCTGGGCGAGCCCATGGGCCGCCCACGATGCGCGCATGAGTTGCGAGCGGATTATTGCTTCCGCTACGCGTTGCTGTCGTGCCAAATCGCTGAGTCAACAAGGGATTGCTGCATTTCGGGACACCGCGCCGCGAGCAGTGCGGGTGAGTGGCGTCGCAACTTTTCGCGTCGTCATGGTTGACAGCTCGCGCGGACCCCGTATTCTTCGCGGCGGGCCATCCGCTCCCAACGGCGGACGCCCATCTGGAAGGATGGGAGTACAACTTGAGCACACAGATACCGCTGCCGGGCGTCCGTCCGGCTGATGCCCGGTTCTCATCGGGCCCGACCAAGAAACGTCCCGGCTGGACCCTGCAGGCGCTCGAAGGCGCGTTGCTCGGCCGATCACATCGCTCGAAGCCCGGAAAAGCCCGGCTGAAAGAGGCGATCGATCGAACGCGAGCGGTGCTGCGCGTCCCCGCCGATTACCGAATCGCCATCGTTCCGGCCTCCGACACCGGCGCCGTCGAAATGGCGATGTGGTCGCTGCTCGGCGCGCGACCTGTCGATGTCTTCGCCTGGGAAAGCTTCGGCGCAGAGTGGGTCACCGACGCGGTCGAGCAGCTCCGTCTCGAGGACTGCCGCGTCCATGTCGGCCGCCCGTACGGCGTCTTGCCCGACCTCACGCTCGCACGTGCCTCGGCCGACATCGTGTTCACGCAGAACGGCACCACCTCCGGGGCGTGCATTCCGAATTTCGACTGGATTCCGGCGAACCGCGAAGGCTTGACGATCAACGACGCGACGAGCGCGGTGTTCGCGCAGCCGGTCGCGTGGGACAAGTGCGATGTGCTCACGTTCTCCTGGCAGAAGGTGCTGGGCGGCGAGGCGGCGCACGGCATGTTGGTGCTCTCGCCTCGTGCGGTCGCGCGCCTGGAAAGCTACGTGCCGAATCGCCCGTTGCCCAAGATCTTCCGTCTGACCCGCAAGGGCAAGCTCGACGAAGATCTCTTCGAGGGCGCCACGATCAACACGCCCTCGCTGCTCGCCACCGAAGACTACATCGATGCGCTCAAATGGGCCGAAAGCATCGGTGGCTTGGACGCGCTTCACGCTCGCGCCAATGCGAACACGGCGGTGCTGAGCGAGTGGGTCGCGCGCACACCCTGGGTGGACTTCCTGGTCGCGGATCCCGCGGCGCGTAGTAACACGAGCGTCTGTCTCAAAATCGTGGACACCCGTGTGACCTCGCGCTCGGCCGCCGAACAGGCGGATTTCGCGAAGGCGCTCACCGCGCTGCTCGAGAAGCAGAACGTCGCGCTCGACGCGGCGGCCTATCGCACGGCGCCGGCAGGCCTGCGCATCTGGTGTGGCGCCACGGTCGAGCAGAGCGATCTGCAAGCGCTCGTTCCCTGGCTCGATTGGGCCTTTGCGACCTGCGTCGCTCAACTTTCGAACTGAGAGGATCGCCATGCCCAAGGTTCTCATCGCGGATGAGCTGAGCCCGCGCGCGCTCGAAATCTTTCGCGGCCGCGGCGTCGACGTGGATGTCAAGGTCGGTCTGAAGAAGCCCGAGCTGCTGCAGATCATCGGCGAGTACGACGGGCTCGCCGTTCGCTCGGCAACCAAAGCCGACAAGGACGTCATCGCCGCCGCCAGGAAGCTGCAAGTGATCGGCCGCGCCGGCATCGGCGTCGACAACATCGACATCCCTGCGGCCACGGCACGCGGCATCGTCGTGATGAACACGCCGTTCGGCAACTCCGTGACGACGGCCGAGCACGCCATTGCGCTGCTGTTCGCGGCCGCTCGTCAGATCGGTGCCGCGGATGCCTCCACGCAGGCGGGCAAGTGGGAGAAGAGCCGCTTCATGGGTATCGAGCTCTACTCGAAGACCCTCGGCGTCATCGGCTGCGGCAACATCGGGGCGCTCGTCGCCGAGCGCGCCTTGGGATTGAAGATGAAGGTGATCGCGTACGATCCCTTCCTCACTCCGGAGCGCGCCATCAAGCTCGGTGTGGAGAAAGTCGAGCTCGATGATCTGCTGGCGCGAGCGGACGCCATCACGCTCCATACGCCGCTGACGGAACGCACGAAGAACATCCTCTCGGCCGAAGCGCTCGCGAAGACCAAGAAGGGCGTCATCATCGTGAACGCCGCGCGGGGCGGTCTCGTGGACGAAGCGGCGCTGCGTGCGGCGCTCGAATCGGGCCACGTCGCCGCGGCTGGGTTCGATGTGTTCTCGACCGAGCCTGCGCGCGAGAACGTGCTGTTCGGCGCGCCGAACTTCGTCGCGACGCCCCATCTCGGAGCGAGCACGAACGAAGCGCAGGAGAACGTCGCGCTGCAACTGGCCGAGCAGATGTCGGACTTCCTGCTGGTCGGCGCCGTCACGAACGCGCTCAACATGGCCTCGATCAGCGCCGAGGAGGCGCCGCGCCTGAAGCCGTTCGCGGCGCTCATCGAGAAGCTCGGCGCGTTCGCCGGCCAGGTGATCGAGGACGGGCTCGACGCCGTCGAGATCGAGTACGAGGGCGACGTCGCGCAACTCAACACGCAGCCGCTGACCGCGACGGCTTTGGCGTCGATCATGCGGCCGCTGATTCCCGACGTGAACATGGTTTCGGCGCCGGCCGTGCTCAAGCAGAAAGGCGCGCCGCTCACCGAATCGAAGCGCGACTCCTCGCCCATCTACGGCTCCTTGATTCGCATCAAGGTGCTGACGGCGGGACGCTGGCGCACCGTGGCGGGCACGGTCATCGCGGGCGCGCCGAAGATCGTCGAGGTCAAAGGCATGCCGCTGGAAGCCGATTTCCATCCGGTCATGCTGTTCATCAACAACCGCGACAAGCCTGGATTCATCGGCGCGCTCGGCACGCTGCTCGGCGATGGGCGGATCAACATCGCGACCTTCCACCTCGGCCGGCAGGCTGCGGGGGAGGATGCGATCGCGATCATCGGCGTCGATCAAGTCGTGCCCGAGGCGCTTCAGCAGCGGCTGCGCGAGTTGCCGCACGTTCGCTACGTGAAGATGTTGCGCTTCTAGGCACCCGCGGGACGGCAACGATGGCGCCGTCCCGTCCAAGCCCGCTCACGGCGGCGACGCTTCGGATTGCGCCCGGTCAGCGGCGCGGAGCGTCCTCGTCCGGAACGTCGCTTGCGTCGCACGGGGAGCACGCACTCGCGAGCCGAGCAGACTCGCAGTATCCCCGGAGGTTGCCATGTCGCTGCGTCTCCACGAAGTCCATCCGAGCATCGTTCACTATCCGCTTGCGCTCGTCCCCGCTGCGCTGCTGATCGACGTGGTGGGGCGCGTCAGCGGCAGCCGCGCATTGATGCGAACCGGCCGCTATCTCATGCCGGCCGCCGCAGTCGCGGGCGTGGCGGCGGGCGTTGCAGGTCTGGTCGCACAACAGGCGGTTCGCACGAGCGCTCACTCTCACAAGATGCTCGTCACCCATCGCAATCTGAACATGGCTCTCGTGAGCGCGACGGGTGCGCTCGCGATTGCGCGTGCGCGTCGCGAGCGGCCAGGGTGGGGTTACCTGCTCGTCGGCTTTGCCGGCGCCGCACTGATGCAGTACACCGCATATCTCGGCGGGAAGATGGTGTACAGCCACGGCGTTGGCGTCGAAGCGGCGAAGGGGGTGCGTCCCTCGGACTCACCGGAGATCCGTCGAGAAGGCCTTGGCGATGTCGTGAGGCTCGCGTTGCTGCACATTCGCGACGGACTCGGTCGGACGCTGCGGGAGCTGATGCACGGCGAGATTGCGCCCATGCTGCGCTTCCGAAGAGCCGACTCCGAAGCGCAGCAGGCTGAAATGCGGGGCTTCGAGGACAGTCGTCAGCTCGAGGACGAGGAAGCGGGTCGCTACAGCGTCACAGGATATGGTGGCGCGCAGGGTGGTTACGGCAGCAGCTACTACGGCGGCCGCGAGCGAGGCACCCGAGGCGGCGATTCTCGCGACGACACGAGAATCGGCCCCCGGTAGCGTGTCGTACCTCGCGCGCGGTGCGTGTGCAGACGCGGCTGTACGCGCGGGCGCCGTGAGCGCGCCCCGCGACGCGTTCGCCCCAAGCGACGTCCGTCACGAAGCGGTGTTCGTCACGTCCTGACGTTGGCCACGTAGCGCGTCAGAGCGGCTTGTCTTTCACCGCCGGCCATTTCTGCTCGGCGCGGGTGATCGTGCCGGAGGTGTCCTTGTCGAAGATGGCCTGCGCCTTGGCGCTGCTATTCAGATACAACTTGCCCTTCACGACCTTGCCCGTCTGCGGATCGATATCGACCTTCTCGCCGAAGGAGGTACCGACGGCACAGAACCCGCCGAATTCCGGAACATACTTCTTCGGGTCGCGCAGAAATGCCTTGCGATGGGCCGCGCTCGCGAAGAGGTAGCGCGCGCCGCCGTATGAAGCGCTGATCGTGTCCATGCCCCGCGTTGGCGTGCCACCGTCGAAGTAGGCCACCGGATCGTAGCCACCCAGGGCAACGCCCTGCGCGTCCACGTTGACCGAGGACGTCGATCCGGGCACGCCGGCCGATGCCGGTGCGCCTGCGGTTGCAGCGGCAACGGCTGCGACGGAAAGCCACGCGACGATGAGGGGCCTGAATTTCACATTGAGCACGGTTGAGCCTCCGGACTGAGAAAACTGGGAATCCACCGCTACTACGCGCCACGGATCGCGTTCGTTACGCCTCGTTCGCCCACCTGAGCTGGATCGCTCGCTGTAACTCCCCTCGCCGGAGCCGCGTACTAAGTGCGTGGCGTCAATTCCCACAGCACCGGGCGAAGAACTGCTCAAAGCACTGATGCTGGGCGGTTTGAACGGCGATGCGGCCGCCCATGCCGCATTGTTGCGTGCGCTCGTGCCGCTTCTCCGATCGTTCTACGGCCGGCGACTCGGGAGAGCCCGCGACGACATCGAGGATCTGGTGCAGGAGACGCTCATTGCCGTGCACACGCGGCGCGCCGCCTACGACCGCAAGCGCCCCTTCACCGCGTGGCTGTATGCGGTCGCCCGATATCGGATGATCGACTACCTCCGCCGTCGAAAGATCTCCGTCGCGCTCGAGGATCTCGAGGACACCCTCGTCGAAGAAGACTTCGAGCAGGCGTGCCTCGCGCGCATGGACGTGGAAACGCTGCTCGCGACCTTATCCCCCAAGCAAGCGCGCGCGATACGCAACACGCACGTCGAGGGCAAGAGCGCGGCCGAGGCGGCGGCGGAGGCGGGCATCGGGGAATCGGACGTGAAGGTCTCCGTGCACCGGGGGATGAAGGCCCTCGTCGCGCGCATCCGGGGCTCGCGCGCATGACGACCGATCAACTGATCGCATCGCTGAGCGACAAGGTGTCGCGCGTATCGCCCCATGCGCTCAACGCTCGCCTCGTCTCAGGCCTCGCAGCCGGTGCCCTGGTTGCCATGGTTGCCGTCATCGTGGTGCTCGGCGTGCGACCGGATCTGCAGCTCGCCATGCGCGGCTTCGCGTTCTGGATGAAGTCGACCTACACGATCTCGCTGGGTCTTGGTGCGATGTACGCCGTGAGCCGTCTGGCGCAGCCTGTTCCCAGATCGATACGTGGCCTGTGGCTGCTCTCCATCCCCGTGCTCGTTCTCGCCGGCATCGGAGTCGGCGAGCTCGCCGGCACGCCCTCCGGCGAATGGCTCGCCATGTGGCTGTCGCAGAGCTGGAAAGTGTGTCCGTGGCTGGTGCTCGCGCTTGCCGTCCCCATCTTCATCGGGCTGCTCTGGTCCTTCAGAAAGCTCGCGCCGACTCGGCTGCGGGCCGCGGGCGCGGCCGCCGGGCTCGCCGCGGGCGCGTGGGCCGGGACGATCTACTGCCTGCACTGCGCGGAAGTGGCTGCGATTTTCGTGCTCACCTGGTACAGCCTGGGCATTCTCCTCGCCGCTGCGGTCGGCGCGCTCGTGGGCCCGAGGTTCATTCGCTGGTAGCGCGAAGTAACCAATCGGCGTCTGGCTACGTAATAGCGAGGGCCACTTTGGCACACCCGCATCAGGAGATGAGCATGATTGCTTCGAAGACCACCTTCAGTTTCGCCGCCGCGGCCGCCGTGATGGCGCTCGCCAGCTTCGCCGCATCCGCGCCGGCAGCCGCGGCCGACGGCAAGGATGCGAAGGTTCATTGCTACGGCGTCAATTCGTGCAAGGGCATGTCGGACTGCAAGTCCGGCCACCACGAGTGCAAAGGGATGAACGACTGCAAAGGGCAGGGCTTCAAGGAGCTGTCGGCGCAGGCGTGCACCGCGCAGGGCGGTAGCACCACGCCGCAGGGATGAGCCTCATGGGGCCGGCGAGCGCTCGCGCCGGCCCCGTTCGCTTCTGCGGAATCGCCCCAATGGCGGACATGAATCGCTTCGGACTCGGTCTGCGCAAGCCGCACTATCGGGAGTTCCTCGACGACGCGCCGGTTGCCGTCGACTTCGTCGAGGTGATCTCCGAAAACTTCATGGTCGAGGGCGGCCGGCCTCTCGATGTGCTGCGCCGGGTGCGCGAACGGCATCCCGTCGCGCTTCATGGGGTCTCGCTGTCCGTCGGCTCTGCCGACGGCATATCGCACGACTATCTGATTCGACTGCGGCGTCTGGTCGACGCGGTCGAGCCGCTCTTCGTCTCGGATCACCTTAGCTGGTCGCGGATCGGAGAGCTCAATTCGCACGATCTGCTGCCCTTGCCCTATACGGAAGAGGCCCTGGAGATCGTGTGTGCCCACATCGCGCGCGCTCAGGAAGCGCTGCGCCGGACGATGCTGTTCGAGAATCCATCGAGTTACGTTGCGTTCGCGGGCGAGATGACGGAGTGGGAATTCCTCGATGCCATGTGCGCCCGCACCGGCTGTGAGCTGTTGCTCGACGTGAACAATGTGTTCGTCAGCGCCAGCAACCATGGTTTCGACCCGATGGCGTATCTCGCAGGAATCCCCGCCGCTCGCGTCCGGCAGATTCATCTCGCGGGTCACAGTCAGGGACGCGAGAAGTTGATCGATACGCATGACAGGCCGGTTGCGGCGCCGGTCTGGTCGCTCTTCGCGACGGCGCTGCAACGGGTCGGACCGGTCGCGATCATGATCGAGCGTGACGACGCCATCCCGCCGCTCGGTGAGCTGCTCGCCGAGCTGGATATCGCGCGGGATATCGCGGCCGGGCCGGCGCGCAGAGCGGCATGAGCCTACTCACGCTGCAACGGAATTTCGCGGCCTGGCTCACGAGCGGGTCGGCCGAAATGGCGGCGCCCTTCGGCGAGCAGGCGCGTCCAGGGCTTGCGGTGTACCTCAACAACTACCGCTCGCAATTGCTGTCCTGCTTGTCCACGAGCTTTCCCGTCACGCGCGCATGGATGGGCGACACTGCATTCGCCGCCGCGACTGCAACCCACATCGAGCGCGTTCCGCCGCGCTCGTGGACACTCGATGCTTACGGGCACGAGTTTCCCGAGACACTGCGGGCTCTGCATCCTGCGGATCCAGACTTCACGGAGCTGGCCGCGCTCGAGCGCGATCTCGGTGAGGTGTTCGTCGGCGCTGACAGCGCGCGATTCGATCCTGCGGCGCTCGCCGACATCGATTGGGAAACAGCGATCATTCATTTCGTCCCGACCTTGAGACTGCTGTCGGTCACGACGAATGTGGTTGCCATCTGGTCGGCCATCGATGCACTCGAGACACCGCCGGCCGTGGTGCGCCTCTCGGAACCGGCAACCGTCGCGATCTGGAAGGCGGAGCTCTCGTCGCGATTTCGCATGCTGACCCGCGACGAGGAGACGGCTATCGGTCAGCTCCGCGCGGGCCGGACATTCGGCGCGGTTTGTGCCGCGCTCGTGGAGCGCCACGGTGAGGAGCAGGGACCCGTGATGGCAGGCTCCTTCCTGGGTCGCTGGCTATCGGACCAGATGGTCGCGCGCATCGGCGCATAGCGCCGCGGACACCAACGTCGTCCCGTACGGGCGACTCCGTAAGGCTCGTTCAATTACATTTGCCGGAATATGTTGCGGAAGGCATCCGCAACGATCCGATGTCCGTGTTCGATGCTATGCTTCGCGGCTTCGAGCACCGGCATCGTCTGCCTGGGCTCTTCCGGCTCGCACATCCCAGCCCGCCCGTCCATTCGCTCGCGGCGCTGTGCAAAGTCCTACTCCGGCTGTTGCCGCGCACGCGCATGCGGTCTCGAGCACAGCATGCCGTCAGCCATTCGCCGCGCGCTATGGCGCCGGCGCGGCAGAGTTCCTCGGGCGCTTCGCTCGAGCGGCCACGCGCGTCAGGAGCGAGACAAGCGGCGGCGTGGCTGTACGCTAGCACCTCAGCGGAACTCCGGACGGCGGTATCACTTGTTCCATCGTGAGAGAGCTGCTCACGCCCTCGAAACGAGTGGAGCATGTCGGACGCGCGCGAAGTTTGGGATGTCATCATCATCGGCGCAGGCCCGGCAGGGGTCAGTGCCGCATTGGTGCTCGGCCGTTGCCGCCGGCGCGTGCTGCTCTGTGATCGCGGCACGCCGCGCAACAGTCCGTCCCACGCCATGCACGGATTCGTGTCCCGCGACGGAATCGATCCTGCCGCATTTCGCGAGACCGTTCTGCAAGAGCTCGCCCGGTATCCCGGCGTGCACTTCCGCCCCGAGGAAGCGACGAGCGCGGCACGGCTCGCGAACGACCGCTTTTCCGTCACCTTCGCAGAGGGCGGTGAGGAACGTGCCCGCAAACTGCTCCTCGCCACGGGCGTGACGGACGTGCTTCCGCCTGTCGAGGGTGCCCGCGAGCTTTTCGGCACCGCTGTTTTTCCATGTCCCTACTGCGATGGATGGGAGTTCCGGGACGCGCCGATCGCGGTCTATGGTCAGGGCACGCGCGCGTTCGAAATGGCGCGGGCCATGACGGCGTGGAGCCGCGATCTCATCGTCTTCACCAACGGTCGCGCGCAGTTCTCGGGGTCGCAGCGCGCTGCGCTCGAGCAGAATGCGGTCGGCATCGAGACGGCACGCATCGCCGAGCTCTGCGGACGTGATGGCCGGCTCGAATCGGTACGCCTCGTCGATGGCCGCACGATTCCGCGGCGCGCTCTGTTCTTCGACATGCCTTGCGAGTCGCAGTCATCGCTCGCGCGCTCGCTGGGCTGCGAGCTGACGGCGAAAGGCAAGGTGGTTTGCGGCCGGTATGAAGCGAGCACCGTGCCCGGTGTATTCGCCGCCGGCAACATCCTCGAGGACGTGCAACTCGCGATCGTCGCGGCTGCGGAGGGGGCGCGCGCGGCATTCGGCATCAATCGCGCGTTGACGCGCGAGGACTTCAGCTACCGCGCGGGCGGGCCGATTCCGTTCGACCACCCGGGGCCCGGCACCGCCGAGTCCAGCGCTTAGCGTACTCCGGGCTTGCCCAGCGCCGCGCCGTCCAACATCCGCCGCGTCGTCGTAGCGCCCGGCCGGCAGCGCGCACAGAGCTCTGCGACGACGAGCGGAAGGCTGCGCAACTCGAAGCTGCGCATCGGGAAGTTCCAGCGCAGCAAGCCCGAGAAGCGGCGGGCGCTGTGGCGCGCGCTTGACTCGCGTGGGCGCGCGCGCACGAGCTCCTCCGGTCGCGTACGGCGCGGGGTGGAGGGCGGGCCACCGCTCCCGCGTTTCCTCGCGAGCACGACGAAGCTCCCGACGCGGCTGGCAGCCCCGCGGCTAGATCGCCTTGCTCATTCGCGAGCGCCGCGGCTTGCGCGCCGCCTGCACCGCGTGCCCCTTGGATTTGCCGGCCGCGCGACGACGGCCAACCAGGCTCGCAACGGACACCGCGATTTCCTTACCGCCCACCGGCCCGATCTGCAGCAACGAAGCGGCGACGCTCGGTGAAATGATCGCGTCGGCGAGTGTCATCTTGTCGAGCTCCCGCAGGAACGCATCCACCGCGCGCTTCAGTCCGTTGCGCAGGTTGCACGTGGGCAGGATCGCGCAGTTCACATCGGCGGCCACCGAATGACAGGCCACGATTCCGAAATCCTTTTCCGCGAGCCGCACTAGAGTGCCGACCGAAATCTCACCGGGCGGTCGCGCGAGGCGCATGCCACCCGCGCGCCCGCGGATGGTCTCGATGAAGCCGTTCTGCGCGAGCTCGTTGACGATCTTCGTGAGATTGCTGCGCGAGATGGCGTACGCATCGGCGATCTCGTCGATGGTCGTCGTGGCTCCATCCCGGGACTTCACGGCCAGGTACATCATGACCCGCAGCGTGTAATCGGTGTACAGCGTGAGGCGCATCGGCTCTCCGAAACTCGCGGAGGCCCGAGGCTACTGCAACCCGCCCCCGAATGCGAGACGCCGCGGGATCGGCGCACGCCAGCGCCCTCGCGTACCGAAGAGGAGCTCGCGCGAGGCCGCGTCCGGACCATTGCGCGGTCATGAACATCGATCGTAGCCGCGGCCGCCGCGCACCTCCGCACCCGCGCCCACGAGCGAAACGCCGCCGCGCGCGCACGAATGCCGGGATTTCCGTACACGAGCTGCGCGATGGCGGCATCGGACAGTGCGCGCGCAGCAGTCCGCCGCAGTTCTTGTAAAACATATATGCGAAATGTATGTTTCCGGCCGCCGGTGTCTCGGCTTGCAACGGGGGTTGTATGAGGTTTGAACGTGCGCGCTCGGCGCGGCGTGCGTTAGGTCTCGGTGCGCTGCTGCTGTTCGCGGCATGCGTGAACGGCGAGGCGCTCGCCGCAAAGCGCGTGTTCGAGATGAACATCGAGGACACGCGCATCACGCTCGTCGAGAAGCAGCAATTCCATGCGTTCGCGTTCGCCGGTCAGGTGCCTGGCCCGCTCTTCTACGTGGACGAGGGCGATCAGCTCGAAGTCACGGTGAACAACTTGACCGCGCTGCCTCACACGATCCACTGGCACGGCATGTTCCAGCGCGGCACGTGGCAGATGGACGGCGTGCCGGACGTCACGCAGCAAGGCATCGCGCCGGGCGATTCCTTCACCTACAAGTTCACCGCAGAGCCGTCCGGCACGTTCTGGTACCACTGCCACGTCAACGTGAACGAGCACGTCGCGATGCGCGGCATGTTCGGGCCCTTCATCGTGCGGCCGAAGAAGCCCACGCCCATCGAGAAGAAAGTCACGAAGGATTTCGTGCTGATGCTCTCCGACTGGGCCTCGAAGTGGGCGGACAAGCCGGGCTTCGGCGGCGTGCCGGGGGATGTCTTCGACTACTTCACCCTGAACGGCCGTGCGTTCCCCGAATCCGAGCCGCTGCGCATCCAGAAGGGCGACGTCGTGCGCATCCGTCTCATCGGCGCGGGCGAGTACACGCACTCGATCCACATTCACGGCCACACGTTCCAGATCGCGTTCAAGGACGGCTTTCCGCTGCCGAGCCCGATCATGGCCGACACGGTGGCCGTGGCTCCGGGCGAGCGTTATGACCTCATCCTCAACGCCGACAATCCGGGGCGCTGGATGGTCCACGACCACGTCGACTCGCACACGATGAACGGCGAGCGCCCGATGGGCGGAATGATGGCGGTCATCGAGTACACGGAGATCAAGAGCGACGACGCCTGGTATCCCTGGAACAAGCGCACGCCGAAGCCGAACTTCTATTACCAGGATTCCCTGCAGAAGGGCCCGGGCATCTACACGAACGACACCTTCAAGGGCCAGGCGGTCCAGTAGGACGGAAGGGCACTCTGAAAATGAAACACCTGCGAGCGCGAATCACCCTGCTTCTCGGAACGATGCTGCTGCTGCCGGCGCTCGCCGCCGCGGCGTCGGGAGAGGAGATTCTGCAGAGCCAGTGCGCGAGCTGTCATGCGCTGGCGAAGCCGAGTGATGCGAGCCTCGACCGCCTGTGGACTCGCAAAGGGCCGGACCTCTGGTATGCGGGCGTTAAGTTCAACAAGGACTGGCTCGTGCAGTGGCTGCAGGCGCCGACGGTCATCCGTCCCGCCGGCGTCATGTATCGAAAAGCGGTCAAAGCGGCCGGAGGCGGTGCGCCGGACGTCATCGATGCGAGCCAGGTTCCGGCGCACATGAAGCTCGGCGCTGCCGATGCAGCCGCCGCGGCGGATGCGCTGCTGGCGTTGGGCACGGACGCGGGACTCGTCCAGAAGGGCGCGTTCAAGCAGGACCCGCCGAACGTCGCGATGGCATCGCTCCTGTTCAACAAGCTGCGCGGCTGCTCCTCGTGTCACGCCGCGAAGGCCGGTGGGCCGCCGCATTCCGGTCCGGAGCTGTACAGCGCTGGCGCGCGACTGCAACCGGACTACGTCGTCGAGTACATCCGCGATCCGCAGAAATTCGATCCGCACATCTGGATGCCGAAGCTCGAGCTCACCGACGCCGACATCCAGAAGCTCACCGGATTTCTGATGACTCTGAAACAGGCAGGTGCCCAATGAATCGGCTCACCGGAACGCTCCTCGTCGTTGTCGCCGGCTTCGTTGCGGGAGTCTGCTCGGCCGAGGATGCGCCATCACCCGCGACCGTGAAGCTGTACGACACGTACTGCGTGCAGTGTCACGGCGTGAACCGCGACGGCAACGGGCTCAACAGCGGCGACATGGCCGTGAAGCCGCGCGATCACACCGACAGCAAGGCCATGGGCGACACGCCCGACGATCAGCTGTTCAAGGCGATCAAGAACGGCGGGCTGTCCGTGAACAAGTCCGTGCTCATGCCGACATGGGGCGGCGTGCTGACGGACGAGCAGATCCGCGACCTCGTCAAGTACCTGCGCTTCGTCAGCAAGACCAAATCCAGCTAAACCCTACGCATCACCTACTCATGGGAGAACGACCTTGAAGATCATGGCCACAGCCCTGTGCCTTGCGGTGCTCGCATCCGCCGCGGCCGAGGCGAAGACGGTGAAAGTGACGCTCAACCCGCGCGAGGTGGACGTCCCGATCGACAACAAGGGCACGACCTATCGTGCGTGGACGTATGACGGCCAGGTGCCGGGACCGGTCGTGCGCGTCACGGAGGGCGATGTGGTCGAGTTCACGCTGAACAATGACAAGGCGAACAAGAACTCGCACTCGATCGATTTTCACGCGGCGCGCGTCGATGTGCTCTCGCAGTTCGAGTCGGTCAAGCCGGGAGAGAGCAAGA
>DASZSS010000047.1:0-1514 GCA_035548535.1 Steroidobacteraceae bacterium | reverse complement strand
AAGGGCAAGCTCGACGGCTTTGCGGTGCGCGTGCCGACGATCAACGTCTCGCTCGTCGACCTCACGTTCACCGCGAAGCGCTCCACCTCCGTGGCGGACGTGAACGCCATCATGAAGGAGGCGGCCGGCGCCGCCGCGTGGCGGGGCATTCTCGCGTACAGCGACGGCCCGCTCGTGTCAATCGACTTCAACCACGACCCGCATTCGGCCACCTTCGACGCCACGCTCACCAAGGTGATTGACGGCACGCTCGTGAAGGTGTGCGCGTGGTACGACAACGAGTGGGGCTTCTCGAACCGCATGATCGACACGACGATTGCGTGGTCGAAGGCGTCATGAAGATCCTGAAGATGACGGACACGGACCTGCGCGGGAAGCGGGTCCTGATCAGGGAAGACTTGAATGTGCCCGTGCAGGAAGGCGTGGTGACGAGCGATGCGCGCATTCGCGCGTCGCTCCCGACGATCCGCTACGCGCTGGATCAGAACGCGAAGGTCTTCATCCTGTCGCATCTCGGGCGGCCGGAAGAGGGCGTGTACGACGAGCAGTTCTCGCTCGCACCGGTTGCGGCGCGTCTCTCTGAGTTGCTCGGCAAGCCCGTGCCGCTGCGCAAGGACTGGCTCGACGGCGTCGACTGTCCGCCCGGCACCGCAGTGCTGTGCGAGAACGTGCGCTTCAACAAGGGCGAGAAGAAGGACAACGAAGCGCTCGCCCGCAAGATGGCGGCGCTCTGCGACGTGTTCGTGATGGATGCGTTCGGCACCGCGCACCGCGCGGAGGCGAGCACGCACGGTGTCGCGCGCTTCGCGAAGGGGGCGGCCGCGGGGCCGCTGCTCGTCGGGGAGCTGGAGGCGCTCGAGCGCGCGCTCGAGAAGCCGGCGCGACCGCTGGTCGCGATCGTCGCGGGCTCCAAGGTCTCGACCAAGCTCACCGTGCTCGAAGCGCTGCTCGAGAAGGTGGACAAGCTGATCGTCGGTGGCGGCATCGCCAACACCTTCCTCGCCGCCATCGGCGTGAACGTCGGCAAGTCGCTGCACGAGGCGGACATGCTGGACGTCGCGCGCAAGCTCCTCGCCCAGGCGAAAGCCAAGGGCACCGAGATTCCGTTGCCGACGGATGTCGTCGTGGCGCGCGAGTTCGCGGCCACCGCGCATGCGGACGTGCGCGCGGTGAGCGCCGTGAAGCCAGACGAGATGATCCTCGACATCGGCCCGGACACCGCCGAAGCCTTCAGCAAGATGCTCGAGCAGGCGGGCACCATCGTGTGGAACGGCCCGGTCGGGGTGTTCGAGTTCGATCAGTTCGGTGAAGGAACGCGCGCCATCGCCAACGCCATTGCCCGCAGCAAGGCGTTTTCGCTGGCAGGCGGTGGCGACACGCTCGCGGCGATCGAAAAGTACGGCGTCGAGGACGGCATCTCTTATATTTCGACCGGCGGCGGCGCATTCCTTGAATTCGTCGAGGGCAAGCGCCTGCCGGCCGTGGCTATTCTGGAAGAACGCGCCGCCGGCGTG
>DASZSS010000046.1:0-4773 GCA_035548535.1 Steroidobacteraceae bacterium | reverse complement strand
CCGTCAACACGGGCACACCATCGTGCCCTCGAGCTCGCTCGTGCCCGCCAACGACCCGACGTTGCTGTTCACGAACGCGGGCATGGTCCAGTTCAAGGACGTGTTCCTCGGCAAGGACAAGCGCGATTACGTGCGCGCCGCCTCCAGCCAGCGCTGCGTGCGCGCCGGCGGCAAGCACAACGACCTCGAGAACGTCGGCTACACGGCGCGCCACCACACGTTCTTCGAGATGCTCGGCAACTTCTCGTTCGGGGACTATTTCAAGCGCGAGGCCATCCAGTTCGCGTGGCAGTTCGTGACGGGCGAAAAATGGCTCGGAATCGATCCATCGCGCCTCATGGTCACCGTCTACGCGACCGACGACGAGGCGTACGACATCTGGCACAAGGTCATCGGCCTCGCGCCCGACCGCATCGTCCGCATCGGCGACAAGCCGGGCGGCGGCTCGGACAACTTCTGGCAGATGGGCGACACCGGCCCGTGCGGCCCGTGTACCGAGATCTTCTACGATCACGGCCCCGAAGTGCCCGGCGGCCCGCCGGGCTCGCCGGACGCGGACGGCGATCGCTGGATCGAGATCTGGAATCTCGTGTTCATGCAGTACGACCGTTCGGCTGACGGCAAGCTCACGCCGCTGCCGAAGCCGTCGGTCGACACCGGGATGGGTCTCGAGCGCACGGCTGCGGTCATGCAGGACGTGCACTCGAACTACGAGATCGACCTGTTCCAGGGCCTCATCAAAGCGGCTGCGGAGCTGACGGGGACGAAGGACCTCACGTCCTCCTCGCTGCGCGTCATCGCGGATCACATCCGCGCGTGCGCGTTCCTCGTGCTCGACGGCGTCGTGCCGTCCAACGAGGGCCGTGGCTACGTTCTCCGCCGTATCATGCGCCGCGCCTTGCGTCATGGGTATCAGCTCGGCGTGCGCGGCTTGTTCTTCTACAAGCTCGTCGCGGCGCTCGAAAAGGAAATGGGCGATGCGTACCCCGATCTGGCGCGCGAGCGCGCGAGCATCGAGCGCGTGCTCAAGCAGGAAGAGGAGCGCTTCGCCGAAACGCTCGCCAACGGCATGGCATTGCTCGACAAGATGATCGAGGACCTCGGCGCCTCGCAGGATGCGGGTGCGCGGCAAGCCCAGATTCCGGGCGATCTCGTATTCAAGCTCTACGACACGTACGGCTTCCCCGTCGACCTCACGGCCGACGTCGCGCGCGAGCGCGGGCTGGGGATCGATCAGGCGGGCTTTGATGCGGCGATGGAAAGGCAGCGCGAGCTCGCGAAAGCCTCGAGCAAATTCAAAGTGGATTTGCGCAGCGGCGCGTCCATCGATGCGCGCACGCTGTTCCAGGGCTACGAAGGGCTCGATTCCGACGGTCATGTCGTCGCGCTGCTGAAGGACGGCGCGAACGTCGAGCGCCTGAACGCGGGCGAGGAGGGCGAAGTGGTGCTCGATCGCACGCCGTTCTACGCCGAGGCCGGCGGCCAGGTCGGGGACGCGGGCGAGCTTGCGGGCCAGGGCATCCGCTTCATCGTGGAGGACACGAAGAAGCGCGGCGCGGCGCACACGCACATCGGCAGGGTGATCGAGGGGCGCATCTCGATCGGCGACACGCTCGGCGCGCACGTCGACGGCAAGCGTCGGCGCGCGACCGCGCTGAATCACACCGCCACGCATCTCCTGCACGCGGCGCTTCGCAAGGTGCTCGGCACGCACGTCCAGCAGAAAGGCTCGCTGGTCGCGCCGGATCGGCTGCGCTTCGACTTCTCGCATTTTCAGCCCGTGACCGCGGATGAGCTGCGGGCGATCGAGCACCTCGTGAACGCGGAGATTCGGCGCAACGAGCTCGTGGAAACCAAGGTCATGGATTTCGACGCGGCGGTTGCGAGCGGCGCGATGGCGCTCTTCGGCGAGAAGTACGACAAGCAGGTCCGCGTGCTGCGCGTCGGCGATTTCTCGACGGAGCTGTGCGGTGGCACGCATGTGACGCGCGCTGGGGACATCGGGCTGTTCAAGATCGTCAGCGAGAGCGGTATTCAGGCCGGTGTCCGGCGCATCGAGGCGCTCACGGGCGAGGGCGCGCTCGCGTACGTGGAGCAGAACGAGAGCATCCTGAAGGACGTGGCCGGCCTCGTGCGCGGGACGCGCGACGACGTCGGCGACAAAGTGCGCGATGCGCTCGAGCGCATCCGGCAGATGGAGAAGGAGATCCGGTCGCTGAAGGATCGGCTCGCGTCGGGGCAGGGCGCGGACCTCGCGTCCGGCGCGGTCGATATCCAGGGCGTGAAAGTCGTCGCGACGAAGGTGGACGGCGCGGACGCGGGCGCGCTCCGCAACGCGGTGGATCAGCTGAAGAACAAGTTGAAGTCGGCGGTCGTCGTGCTGGCGTCCGTCGAAGGGCCCTCGAAGGTCGTGCTGGTTGCCGGCGTCACGAACGATCTGACGGCGCGCGTGAAGGCCGGCGAGCTGGTCGGGTCGGTCGCCGCGCAGGTCGGCGGTCGCGGCGGCGGTCGGCCGGACTTCGCGCAAGCGGGTGGCACGAACCCCGCCGCGCTCGAGGGTGCGCTCGCGGCCGTGCCCACGTTTGTACGATCCAAGCTCGCGGCGTGAGCGTCGCGCTCACCCGGCCGCTCATGTGCGGCGTTCGCTGCGGGATTGCTGCGGCAACCGTTGCCGGCCTGCGCCATTGAACGGCCGTGAAGTTACATCCGCGATGGCGCTGATCGTCCAAAAGTATGGCGGGACCTCGGTCGGCTCCATCGAGCTCATCCAACGGGTCGCGGCGCGCGTATCGGCAGTGAGAGAGCGCGGCGATCGGATCGCCGTGGTGGTGTCCGCAATGGGCGATGCGACGGATCGACTGCTCGACCTGGCCAAAGCCATCACTCCCGAGCCCTCCCCGCGGGAGCTGGACGCGTTGCTCGCGACCGGGGAGCAGGTTTCAGTGGCCCTGCTCGCGATGGCACTGAATGCGCGCGGCGTGCCCGCGCGATCCTTCACGGGTGGCCAAGTCAGAGTGCTGACCACCAGCGTGCACACGCGCGCGCGCATCACGGAGGTCGCGACGTCCCGGCTGCGAGCCGCGCTCGATGCGGGCGAGGTACCGGTGGTCGCCGGCTTTCAGGGCGTCGATCCCGAAGGGAACATCACGACGATCGGGCGCGGCGGCTCGGATACGACGGCGGTTGCGCTCGCTGTCGCGCTCGAGGCGGACGAGTGTCAAATCCTCACGGACGTAGAGGGTGTGTACACCACCGATCCGCGCGTCGTGCCGGATGCGCGCCGCCTGGATCGACTATCGTTCGAGGAAATGCTCGAGCTCGCCGGCCAAGGCTCGCGCGTGCTGCACCTCCGGTCGGTGGAATTCGCGGCCAAGTACAACGTGCCGCTGCGCGTCGCATCGAGCTTCGGCTCGGGTCCGGGTACTTTGATTTGCAAGGAGGATCAGCGGGTGGAAGCTCCTGTCGTCGCCGGCGTCGCGTTCAACCGCGACGAGGCGCAGATCACGATCAGCGGCCTGCCGGATTCGCCGCGTACGCCGTACGGAATCCTGAAGCCGGTCTCGGACGCGGAAATCGAGGTGGACATGATCGTGCTCGCGACGAGCCGCGCCGGCAGCACCGATCTGTCGTTCACGGTCCACCGCGATGACTACGCGCAGGTCCTGCGCCTGGTGCAAGACGCGGCGCGCGCGCATTCCGGATGCTTCGTTGTCGGCAACGATCGCGTCGCGAAGCTGTCTATCGTCGGGGTTGGCATGCGTTCCCACGCCGGCGTCGCGACGCGATTGTTCGAGACGCTCGCCGCCGCGGGAACGCCGATTCACCTGGTGTCGACATCGGAGATCAAAATCTCCGTGCTGATCCCGGAGGCACAGCTCGAATCGTGCGTGGCGCGCGTGCACAGAGAATTTGCGTTGGGCCGACCAGCCCACGGTTGACGCCGGCAACTCGCGTGGACGCGAGCCTCGGCTCGACGGAGTTTCAGGGTTTCTCTGATGTGTCTTTTTAGCGTCAGACCGTAGATTCTGGAATGGAATCTTGCGGCCACACATGCCAGATGCCGGGCCCCGGGATCATGGAGGAGACGAAAGATGTTGATTTTGACGAGACGGGTTGGTGAAACGGTGATGATCGGGAACGACGTCACGGTCACCGTGCTGGGCGTAAAGGGCAATCAGGTGCGCGTCGGTATCAACGCGCCGAAGAATGTCGCCGTACACCGCGAAGAGATCTACGAGCGCATCAAGCGCGAGCAGCAGGGCGAGCCGAGCGGCGAAGCGGAAGATTCCGCCGAGTTCGCCTCGGCATGAGGTGACGGCGCGCGGCGGGCGGTAATCGTCCGGCGCGCAGCGACGGCGTTCGATTCCATTGCCGCCTCGAGCATTCCCGTGCCTGTGCTTCAGCGCGCGCCGCCCTGGGTAGCGCTCTCCGGGTTCGCCCTTACCTTTCCCGGGTCGCTTAAGTATTATGGCGCCCCCGGCGATCGCCCACGATCGCGCAAGCCTCTGACAAACCGCACGTTTATCACCCGCGGAGAGATGGCCGAGTGGTCGAAGGCGCACCCCTGCTAAGGGTGTAAGGGCCAAAAGCCCTTCGAGGGTTCGAATCCCTCTCTCTCCGCCAGCTCTTTCCTCGCGATCTCCCGCACTTGGCTCCTGCCGGTCGGCCTCGGGTGACTGCTCAGTGACTACGATTGGGCACTTCGGGGTCTCGGCGGAGCAAGAAAACGGGCCGGCTGTCCCCGTTTGGCGCGGCCGACTACTTGGCCCCCGT
>DASZSS010000045.1:0-6185 GCA_035548535.1 Steroidobacteraceae bacterium | reverse complement strand
GGCAGAACGCGCTTGTCCTGCAGAGTCCAGAGGCGCTCGAGCACGATGGCGGCCGCGATGATGGAGCACAAGATGATCGGCCACATCATCGGCCCGCCGGCCCGCACGATTTCCCACATTTGTCGATCCAGCCAGGCGTTTCAGGTGGGCGGCATCATACCGGAGAGGCGCATGTCCTCAAGGCGACCCGCGCCAGAGTGTGCGATTGTCCGCGCGGTACACCATCGGCCCGATGAGCCCCTTTTCGGGCTCGATTCGGAAGCGAACGGCGCCGGCTTCCGCCGTCGCCAGTACCGCCGCGCCGCTCGCGCGCCAGCGGGTAATGCCAGGCTTCTCACGGCCATTGCGCTCGCGTCGCCCAGACACGACAGCCCAGCGCGCGCCGACCGCCCGTGTGAACTCGGCCGATGAAGCCGCATCGCTCCCATGGCGCGGGATCAGGACCAGGGGTGCCGAGACGTTCGTTGCCACCATCAGCGCGCGCTCGGCGCTCGCATCGAGGTCGCTGGACAGGAGCGCGCGCACGCCGCGACTTTCGACTGTGAGCACGCACGTGCCCGCCGCTGGCGCGTAAGTCCGGAAGGAGACGTTGTCCCATCGCCACGCCCTCTCGCCGCATGGGTGAGCCCCGGGTAAGTCGAGCGGTGCGACAGCACCCGCGGTGATTGCAGTAACCGGAAGCTCGGCCAGTAATGCGGTCAGCCCCGGAGCGCCGGGGCTCGTGAGGCGGCTCAGAACGAGCATATCGATGCGCCGCAGCCCCCGGCTGCGCAGAAAAGGAACCAGCACCGTCTCCGCCGCTCGCCCATCGGTCCCATAGACATCGCCCGTGTCGTAGACGAGCACGTGACGGGAAGTCTGAACCGCGACCGCCGTGCCTTCTCCCACATCAAGAATCGTGATCTCGGCGGTGCCGTCGAGGGGAAGCCGATCGACAGCAGCCGCAAGCGGCACGACCGCGAGCAGAGGTGCGAGCCGCAGACCGAGCGGCAATGGCATGACGCTGATCAGCACGCAAGGCGCTGCGACGGCGTACCACCAGATCGGCGGGCTCGCATGCGTGAGCGCCCAAGGAATGTCCGCGGCCGCCGCGAGCCATGGCCAGCCGACATCGTGCATCCAGCCGGCCAATCGCAGCACCGCGTCCGACGCGAGCCCCCATATCGGCGCCAACGCGATTGCAATCAGGATCGTCGGTACGAAGACCCAGCTCAGGGCGGGAATCGCGACCAGATTGACGAGCGGCCCGATCAGCGAAACCGAGCCGAACGCGGCGAGCGTCAGCGGAATGAGCACGAGCGTGACGCCACCCTGAACCGCCAGCCCTTCGAGCAGCGCCGGCCGACGCACAAGTCGCGTGCTGGTCGTGAGAATGATCGCTGCCATCGCGCCGAATGAAAGCCAGAAGCCCGCAGTCAAGGGCGCGAACGCATCGAGCAGCAGCACGATCACCAAGGCCAGTGCGAACGAATGGAACGGCGGCATCACGCGAGCCATGCAGCGGCTGAGTAACCACGCCGCCAGCATGATGAGCGTGCGCTGCGTAGGCACCGAGAGGCCTGCGAGCGTTGCGTACGCCGCCGCCGCGAGGAAGCCGGTGACCGCCGCAAACGTCTCGCGTGGCCAGCGCACCCAGCGATAGAGCAGCGCCGACCAGAGAGCGCGTGCCGCAGCGAATGCGACGACGGCGAAGAGCGTCACGTGGAGACCGGATATTGCGACGAGATGCGTGGTGCCCGTCGCATTGAAGATGCGCCATTGCTCGCGCGACATGGCGCCGGTGACGCCCACCGCGAGCGCGGAGATCAGCGCCGCGGCGTCGCGATCGGCCACACGGGCGTCGATGTGACGCGCGATGCGCTCACGGAGCTCGTCAAGCGGACGGTGGCCGCCATCGAGTCGGTGATTGATGCTGGCGCTCACCACCGTGCCCAGCGCGTGCACACGATCGTGAAAGTACGTGCGCTCGAGATCCACGGTGCCGGGATTCGCGCGGGCGCGCGGCGGGCGCAGGCTCAGGAGCAGATGCCAGCGCTCGCCGACATGAGGGTGCAGTTCGCCGTCTCGGGACGTGAGCCGGACGCGCAGCCCGCTGGCGGTGATGCCGTCGAAGAAAGCCGTGTCGCCTCGTATGATCGGGATCGTGTCGACGGTGAGATCGGTGATGACGCGCTCGTCCGTACGCCAACGCTCGGCCAGATAGACATGGGCCTGGACGGAGGCATGAAGAAACCCCAGCGCCACGCCGCACAATACGCAAGCTATGCGGGTGCGATTCGGTAAAGCCACCGCACAGACTAGAGCGCACGCGAGGATCGCGCTCGCAATGACGACGCACGTGCCGATGTGCGGCAGCGCCGGCAGCACCAACGTCCCGATAACTCCGGCCAGAAAGGCGATCGCAAATTCCATCTGCTAGAGTCACGCGCCTTTATGCCTCGGCGCCTCCTGAAGAAAATCACGCCGCATCCGGAGAAGCTCCAGAACCGCTGGTTTCTGAAGCTGTTCGGCTCGCGTGTTGCGGACCCCCGCCTGTGGTCGCTCCAGCGCCGTTCCGTGACCGCCGCCTTCGCCACCGGGCTTGCGATCTGCTTCGTGCCGTTGCCCATCCACCTGCCGCTCGCGGCGCTGCTCGCGATCGTCGCGCGGCTCAACGTGCCGACGATCGTCGGCACGGTCCTGCTCGTGAACCCAGTCACGGTGGTGCCTGTGTTCTACACCGCGTACCGCGTCGGCTGCGCCGTCCTCGACGTCGCCCCGCAGCGCTTCACCTTCGAGTTCAGCTTCGACTGGCTGCAGAACGGGCTCGGGCCGATGTGGGAGCCGTTCCTGCTCGGCTGCCTCATCTGCGCGGGATTGGCGGCCCTCACGGGCTGGGTGGGACTCGAGCTGCTGTGGCGCTGGCAGGTGAGATCGAAGTACCGCGCGCGACGGCTCTCGTCAATGTCCTGACGCGCCCACAGTGCGCAGTTTTCCGCCCTCGATCTCGAGCGCGCGATCCATCCGCGCGGCGATGCGCAGGTCGTGTGTCACGATGACGAGGCTCGTGTGCCGCTCGCGATTGAGCTCCAGCATGAGCTCGAAGACCTGCTCCGCGTTCTTGCCGTCCAGATTGCCCGTCGGCTCGTCGGCGAGAACGAGCTTCGGTTGGGTGACGAGCGCGCGCGCCACCGCCGCACGCTGGCGCTCGCCGCCGGAGAGCTGATGAGGCCGATGATCGAGCCGCTGCCCGAGGCCCACGCGCGCGAGGATCTCGCGCGCGCGATCCTTCGCCTCGCTCGTCGGCATGCGCCGCACGAGTAGCGGCATCGCCACGTTCTCCAGCGCGGAGAACTCCGGCAGCAGATGATGGAACTGGTACACGAATCCCAGCGCCTGATTCCGCAGCTCGCCCCGCTCGCGCTCGCTGAGTGAATGGATGTCGCGACCGTCCACGAGAACCTGCCCGCTCGTCGGCCGGTCGAGGCCGCCGAGGATCTGCAACAGGGTGGTCTTGCCGGAGCCCGAGGCTCCGACGATCGCGAGGCGCTCCGCGGAGTTGATCGCTATGTCGATGCCGCGCAGGACTTCGAGCGTGACAGGCCCCTGCTGAAAGCTCTTCTGCACCTGGCGCGCTTCGAGCACGCTAGTAGTCATGGCGCAGAGCCTCCGCCGGCGCAGTGCGCGAGGCGCGCCACGCAGGGTAGATCGTCGCGAGCGCACAGAGCAGGAAAGCCACGGAACACACTTTCAGCACATCGGTCCCTTCCACGTAGGCCGGCAAGTCGCTCATGTAGTACACGCTGGCATCGAGGAAGTGCGTGCCGAGCAGCCTTTCGAGGCCGCGCACGAGCGATTCGAGATTGTGCGAGACGAGCACGCCGAGCCCCGCGCCGAGCGCGGTGCCGGCAAGCCCGATCATCACGCCCTGGATGGCGAAGGTCGCGAGGATGTTGCGCGGGCCGGCGCCCAGCGTGCGCAGGATGGCGATGTCCGTCTGCTTCTCTTTCACGATCATCACGAGGGTCGCCACGATGTTGAACGCGGCCACCGCGACGATCATCAGCAGAATGACGAACATCATCGACTTCGTGATCTCGATGGAGCGGAAGAAGTTGGCGTGCTTCTTGGTCCAGTCGCTGACGTAGTAGCCCTCGCCGCCCAGCTCCAACGCAAGAGTGCGCACCGTGCTCGCCGCACGGAACGGATTCGTGAGCGCGAGCCTGATGCCGGTGACATCGTCGCCGAGCTGATAGAGCTTCGCCGCATCGCTCATGTGGACGAGCGCAAGGCCGTTGTCGAACTCGAACATGCCGGACTCGAAGAGTCCCGTGACGTGGAAGCGCCGCATGCGGGGCACGACGCCACTCGGTGTCGCCGTGCCCTGCGGCGCCATCAGGATCACCGTGCCGCCGACCTTCACATCGAGGTCACGCGCGAGCGCCGTGCCCAGGATGATGTTGAACCGGCCCGGCTGCAGGTCCTCGAGGCGACCGGCCTTCAGGTGTTGCGCGAGCCCCGTGGCCTTGCGCTCCTCTTCCGGCAGCACGCCGCGAATCATGGAGCCCGCCACCCGCTTGCCGTTGGTGAGCAGCGCTTCGGACTCGATGTAAGGCACGGCCGCGACGACACCGGGCTCGTGTGCCGCCACCTGCTGAATCGACTTCCAATCGGGCAGCGTGCCGTGCAACCCCATGAGCGTCGCGTGCGAGGTGACGCTCAGGATGCGACTGCGCAACTCGCGCTCGAAGCCGTTCATCACGGAGAGCACGACAATGAGCGTGGCGACTCCGAGCATCAGCCCGCATACCGACATGAGCGCGACGAATGACACGAATCCGCGCCGGTGCGTCGAGCGCAGGTGGCGCGTCCCGATGATCCACTCGTATGTGGCTGCCATGCGCTACTCGTACCGCAACGCTTCGGCAGGCGCGGTCCGTGCCGCGCGAAAGGCGGGATAGATCACCGCGCTCCCCGTGAGCAGCAATGCCGCCAACCCGATGAGCGCGACCGACGGCCATTGCAGGTCCGACGGAATGTCGGTCACGTAGTACACGTCCGAGTCCATGATCTGGAAGCGGAACGTCTGCTCGAGGAACGGCACGATCGTGTCGACGTTCAGCGCGAGAACGACGCCCAGGGCGACGCCGAGCAGCACGCCCAGCCAGCCGATCACGAGCCCCTGGGTGATGAACACCGTCATCACCTGCCGTTGCGACACGCCGAACGTGCGCAGAATCGCGATGTCGGTGCGCTTGTCCGTCACGACCATCACGAGCATCGCGACGATGTTGAACGCGGCCACCGCGACGATGAGCAGCAGGATGAGCGCCATCATCGTCTTCTCGATGCGAATGGCGCGGAAGTAGCTCGCGTGATCCTGCGTCCAGTCGAACACCGACAGCGACTTGGGCAGCACCGCGCGCACCTTCGCCGAGAGCACGGAGGCCTGCAGCGGGTCGTCGAACCAGATGCGCAGGCCCTCGCCGCCCGACTCGGCGGCGAAGCCGCGCACGTCCGCGAGGTTCGAGAACACGAGGCTGCCGTCGTGATCCTGCAGCCCGACGGCGAAGATCCCCGCGACGGTGAATTCGCGCAGGGTCGGCGCCGGTGCGCCGTTCGCGGCGACCGTGGGAACGAGGAAGGTCAATGTGTCGCCTATGGTGAGCGCGAGCTGCTGGGCGATGATCTCACCGACGATCACCCGGTCGGTGCCCGGGAGCAGATCGGCGAGCCGACCCTGCGTCATGGCCTTCGAGATGTCCTGGTCCGCGGATTCCTCGCGCGGATCGATGCCGCGCAGGACCACCGGCAGCATGTCCGGCGTGTGCACGGCGAGCGCCTGAATCTCGGCGTACGGCGCCGCGGTCTTCACGCCGGGAACGGCGCGGACCTTGCGCTCCACCGCCCTCCAATCCACCCGGGCCGAGGACTCCGACACGACGCGCGCATGCGCGCTCAGGGACAGCAGCCGCTCGCGCAGCTCGTCCTCGAAGCCGTTCATGACCGAGAGGATCACGATGAGCGCGGCCACCCCGACGCACACCCCCACGAGGGACGCCCAGGTGATGAAGGAGACGAAGAACTTGTGGGTCCGGGCCCGGACGTAGCGCAGGCCGACGAACAGGGATAGGGGGTGGAACATGCGGCCGCGATTTAACCACACATGGCGCGCAAACCCATGATTCCAAGACGTTCGTCACACT
>DASZSS010000044.1:0-19567 GCA_035548535.1 Steroidobacteraceae bacterium | reverse complement strand
CGTACCGATGTCATCAGCCAGCGTTGCGCCAACGTACGGTTTCCTTTCGCGCGAGCGCATCGTCGCGCGACCGGAGTTCAATCGCTGGCTCGTGCCGCCCGCGGCGCTCGCGATCCATCTCTGCATCGGCATGGCGTACGGCTTCTCGGTGTTCTGGCTGCCGCTCTCGAAGGCGATCGGCATCACGCATTCCGTCGAGTGCCCGAAGGACATGAGCTTCTTCGCGCAGATGATCAGCACCACGTGCGACTGGAAGATCTCCATGCTCGGGTGGACGTACACGCTCTTCTTCGTCGTGCTGGGCATCTCGGCGGCCACGTGGGGCGGATGGCTCGAGCGAGCCGGTCCCCGCAAGGCGGGCGTCGTCGCCGCGTTCTGCTGGTGCGGCGGGCTCGTCATCGCCGCGCTCGGCGTCGCCGTGCATCAGGTGTGGCTCATGTGGCTCGGCGCCGGGGTGATCGGGGGCATCGGCCTCGGGCTCGGCTACATCTCGCCGGTATCGACGCTCATCAAATGGTTCCCGGATCGGCGCGGCATGGCGACGGGCATGGCCATCATGGGCTTCGGCGGCGGCGCGATGATCGGCTCGCCGCTCGCCGACAAGCTCATGAAGTTCTACGAGACGCCCAGCTCGGTCGGCGTGTGGGAGACGTTCCTCACGCTCGCGGCGATCTATTTCGTCTTCATGATGAGCGGCGCGCTCGGCTATCGCGTGCCGCGCGAGGGATGGAGGCCGGCGGGCTGGACGCCGGTGCCGGAGACGGCCAAGCACGGCCTCATCACGCAACATCACGTGCATCTCGATGTCGCGTGGCGCACGCCGCAGTTCTGGCTGCTATGGGCCGTGCTCTGTCTGAATGTCACTGCGGGCATCGGCATCCTCGGGATGGCCTCGCCGCTGCTGCAGGAAGTGTTCGGTGGCCGGCTCCTTGGGATCAACGCGTCCTTCACGCAGCTCTCGCAGGATCAGCTCGCGGCCATCGCGGCGATCGCCGCGGCGTTCACGGGGCTGCTCTCGCTGTTCAACATCGCGGGCCGCTTCTTCTGGGCGTCGCTGTCGGATCGGCTCGGCCGCAAGGCCACGTACATGGTGTTCTTCGTCCTCGGGTTCGTGCTCTACGCCTCGATCCCGTGGACGGCGAGCATCGGGAGCCTTGCGCTGTTCGCCGCGTTCACCTGCATCATCGTCTCGATGTATGGCGGCGGCTTCTCGACGGTGCCCGCATACCTTGCGGACCTGTTCGGCACCCAGATGGTCGGCGCAATCCATGGCCGCTTGCTGACGGCGTGGTCGACCGCCGGCATTCTCGGGCCCGTCATCGTCAACTACATCCGCGAATTTCAGCTCGATCATGGTGTCGCCCGCGCGCAGGCTTACAACATCACCATGTACATCCTCGCCGGCTTGCTCGCCGTCGGGTTCATCTGCAATTTGCTGATCCGTCCCGTCGATCCGCGGCATCACATGAAACCGGAGGAGGTCGAGGCGCTCGCCGCGGTCAAGACCGGCGCGCCGGCCCCGACGGTTCAGGCGGCGAGCACGGCGGCTGCGGTCAACCCGGTGACCGTCGTGCTGGCCTGGGCGGCCGTGTGGATTCCGATCGGCTGGGGCGTGTGGGTCACGCTACAGAAGGCTGTGGTGCTCTTTCGCTGACTCCGCATGCCGCATATCCCGTGCCTTCGCTCATCGAGACGCAATGGGCGAGGCACGCCTCGCGACACGCGAGGTAGGCGGCCGTGAGCTTCTCGACGAGCTCCGGCGGGAGCGCAGACGGCGCGGGTTTCGGGCGAGAGCCGCCGATCTCCCCGCTGCGAATCGCCGGCGAGGGATCGCCGAATCCCGGCTTACCCGTTTTCGCGAAGCTGCGGTATTGCCGCTGCAGCGGCCCGTTCAGCTCGAGATGGTGGCGCAGGAATTCGAGCACCTCGTCGGTGCGCTCGAGCAGCGCTTCGGACTCGAGGAATGCGGCGCGCCGGCCGAGCTGGCGCGCCAAACCGCCGAGTCCCTCCAAGCGCGCCAGATAGTAGCCGGTGACGTGCTCGAGATCGGTGTTGCGCTCGAGCGGATCGAGGTGCTTGCCCATGTGCAGAATGCTCTGCACCACGTCGACCGGCTCACGCAGGAGCAGCACCGCGCGAGTCCGGCTGCCCTCGAGAATGCCGCGGGAGATCGCGTAGTTGTGCAGGATCTTGTCCAGCACATACCGGCCGCGCAGCGGCTCGCCCGTCAGCTTGCGCACGCGCCATTGCAAGCGCAGGAGGTCGAGCCGGAAGTGATAACGAAGGTGTGTTTCGCAGTAACCGTCGACGTCCGGATGCGATCCCAGGACGTGGGCCAGCAGCGACGAGTAGCTGCGCATGTGGCTCAAAATGAAGAGCGGAGCCTGAACTTTTCGCATCCGTGCTGAGAAGCATGTGGTGTGCCGCAGTTCCCGCCGCAGCGCGCGATCTTGTAACCCAGTATTGCCTCGGCCACGCTCGCGGCCATTTGTTCAAGTCGTGTCCGCAGTGCGAGCGCGTGTCAGCGTTCGACGGGAACTGCGGACTCGATCGACGAGGACGGCGCATCAGGCGCGGCAGCGCCGGAGCGAGAGTCCGCCGGAGTGGAGGCAAACGCTGCGCGCGGGAGTGTGAGCACCGCTTCGAGTCCACCCGCGGGCAGATTCCTCAGCGTGATCGAGCCACCGTGGGCCTGCGCGATGTCGCGCGCGATGCTGAGGCCGAGCCCGGCGCCGCCGGTATCGCGATTGCGCGAGGCATCGATGCGGAAGAAGGGCTCGAAGACTTGATCGAGCGCCTCCTCGGGAATGCCCGGGCCTTCGTCGCGGATGCGAATGACGACGCTCTCGCCATCGCTCACGAGCACGGTGGCGCGTGTGCCGTACTTGATCGCGTTGTGCAGCAGGTTCGTGAGGCAGCGCTTCAAGGCCAGCGGCTTCGCGGAGATCGGGCCGCGGGTGCGGCCCTCGATCGTGATGTCCGCATCCATCTCCTTGAAGTCCGCTTGGAGATTCGCGAGCAGCGCGTCGAGGTCGATGGTTTCGGGAGGCTCCTGATCGTTCAGATCTTTGAACAGGCCCAGCGCGCCCTGGACCATTTGCGCCATCTCGTCGAGATCCGCGCTGAAGCGGGCGCGCAGCTCGTCGTTATCGATGGACTCCGCGCGCAGGCGCAATCGCGTCAATGTCGTGCGCAAGTCGTGCGACATCGCGGCGAGCACGCGCGTGCGGCTTTCCAGATAGCGCCGCAGCCGTTCCTGCATGGTGTTGAACGCGCGTGTCGCCTGTCGCAGCTCGCGCGCGCCTTTTTCGGCGAGCGGCGGGTTGTATGCGCCGCGCCCCACCGCATCGGCCGCGGTGGCGAGCTCACGCAGCGGGCGTGTGATCGTGAGCGCCATGAAGAACAGCGCAATGCCGAGCATCACGGTGAGCACGGCCAGCTCGACGAAGATGGCGCTCGGGAGCGGTGGTGGCGGCAGGGGCGCGACGGCGCGGAACATGACGTTCTGGCGGTCCGGAAGCGTGACCGTGACGTCGTACATGAACGCGAGGAACAGGTTGCGGCCGAGGCGGGGACGATCGCGGCGGTCGGGACGATGCGCGCGAGCGTCGGGGTCGGTCGGGGCGCCGCGAGGGGCCCTGTCAGCGGCGTCCCGAGCATCGGCGGCCTCTGTCGGGGCAGCGGCCTCTCCTCGGCCTACGGCATCACTTCGCCCTACGGCGTCACTTCGGCCGGCGGCATCACTTCGGCCGGCGGCATCACTTCGCTCGGTGGCATCACTTCGCTCGGTGGCATCACTTCGGCCGGTGGCATCACTTCGGCCGGTGGTATCACCTCGGCCAGTGGCATCACCTCGGCCCACGGCCTCACCCGGGGTGTCATCATCACCCGCATCATTCGGCGTGGCGGCATCTGCCGGCGCGGCGGCATTTCCCACGGCGGCGGCCAGGGCGTCGGCTTCGCGCGCCGCCTGCAGCGCCGCGCGCGCCTGCACGCGACGCGCACCTTCGACGTGAATGACTTCCGCGGTGCGCGCCCGCGAGGCGCGCTCGACCACGACGCGATATCCCGGCCCGAGCTGGCGTCGAAGCTGCGCGGCGAACGAGCTCTGCATGGCCTGCAGCTCTCCGGGCCGTAACACCGGCCGGCGAGTGCGCAGCTCTTCGAGCACGAGCGGATGCTGGCGGAGATTCTCGATCGCGGCCGTGCGCGCGCTGCCCGAGAGATTCGCGAGCGTCTCGCTGGTTTCCGCGATGGCCTTGGTGGTGTTCCACGCGCCGGTGCCGAGGAAGGCGAGATCGCGCCGCTCGCGGACGATCAGCAGCACGATGAGGAGCAGCGTGATGACGATGACGCCGACCAGCGCGCCGAACAGCCGCCCGAACAAAGACTGGGGAACGAGCGTCATGAAACGGGCACGGCGCTATTCCGTCTCGACCGCGACACCCATGACGTAGCCTTCGCCGTAGACGGTCTTGATGATGGACGCGGCGCGCGCATCGTCCCCGAGCCGTTGGCGCAGCCGGCTGATGCGCACGTCGATGCTGCGATCGAACGGGTCCAGATCGCGGCCGCGCGCGAGCTCCATGATCTGCACGCGCGAGAGCACGCGGCTCGGATGGCTCAGCAGAATCGACAACAAGCGATATTCCGCGCCGTTCAGCGCGGCCTCGGTGCCGTCGGGGCGCGTGAGTGTGCGCGTCGTGGTGTCCAGGCGAAAGCCGGCGAACTTGTACGCCTTGACCTCGCTCGCGTCCGGATCGCGCGGCGCATGCGCGGCGCGCCGGAGCACCGCGCGAATGCGCACCAGCAGCTCGCGCGGATTGAACGGCTTCACGACATAGTCGTCGGCCCCGCACTCGAACCCGAGAATCCGATCCGGCTCGTCGCCGAGCGCGGTGAGCATGACGATCGGCACCTGCGAGCGCGCGCGCACTTCGCGGCACAACGCGAGCCCGCCTTCGCCGGGCAACATCAGGTCGAGCACGATCAGGTTCGGCGCGGAGGTCTCGAGCGCGCGCCGCATCCCCTTGCCGTCCGGCACGGCCGTCGAGCGGTAGCCGTTCTTGTCGAGATATTCGCCGAGGAGGCGGCGGATCTCGCGGTCATCGTCGACCACGAGGATGTGAGGTCGGTCTTGCATGATGCCCATTTAAAGACAAGCCGGCGGGCGGGGCGAGCGCGGCAACGCCGGGCCTTGTAAGGAAATGTTAACCGCGGCGGTTCGGCGCCCCTGTGCCGTTGCCGAGCGCCGTACCGAGCAGATCGTAGAGCTGGCGGGCCATCTTGCGATCTAGGACTACCTCGGGCAGGGGCGGTTCCAATCCTGACGCCGCTGTCATGCGCGGGGCCTTCACGGGCCGGCGCCGCGCGCCGCGCTTGCGGCGGCTCTCGGCCTCGCTCATCGCGCGAATCTGCTCGATGAGCTTCACCATCGATTCTTGAAATTCGCGGCGCGCGTCCTCGCTCAGCACCGAGAGCCACTCGTCCGCGAGGCGCGTCGCCGCCGCGTGCAGCGCGCGGTGCGTGTCGCGCCCTGCGCCGGTCAGTGTCAGCATTACCGAGCGCTGATCGGAAGGGTTGCTCACCTTTTGCAGCAAGCGGCGGCGGATGAGCCGATCGAGCAGCCGGCTCGCGTGGCTCTTGTCGAGGTTCGCGTCCTGACACACGCGCTTGAAGGTGACTTGCCCGTAGCCGCCCGTGATGCCGATGAGCCGGCACTCGACCAGCGAGAGCCCGAACTCGCGCTGATAGAACTGCTCGTAGAAGCGTTCGGACAGACGAGCCAGCATGTGGAGCCGGAACGAGGCGAGCGTGCGGAACGTGCGCAGCGACTCGTCCCTCGAGGTCTTGCGTGTCATGAAGCGGATGATGGCACCATAAAGTGCTAGTGTATGCGGGCTTGCAAGGAAGCCAGAATATGAAAGCTGTCATACCGCTGCTTCTCGTTGCCACATCCGCGCTGGCCGTCACGACGGTGCAGTTCGCGCAGCGTGCAAGCGCCGAGCGCGAGCGCGCGGACGCTGCGCTCGCCGCCAGCCAGAAGAACGAGGCGCGCATTCGCGAGCTCGAAAAGGCGCAGGGCGTTCTCCAGCAGCAGCTCATGGAAGCCCGGCGACCGCCGCTGGCGGATGTCACCGGGAATTCGCCGGTCGGTGCGGCCAGCCGCGCAGCCCCGGCCGCCCGGCCCCCCGCGCCCATCCCGTTCGCAGCGAGCGGGCGCGCCGAAGGGGTCAGCGGCGGTGGCCCGATCAACTTCCGGTCCTGGTCGCCGCCACAGCAGTCGGCCGCCGCGCAACGCTTCTGGCACTGGCAGGCAAAGGCCACAATCCGGCGGCAATACGAGGATGTCGCCACCGCACTCGGCCTGTCGCAGGAGCAGGCGGACAAGCTGCTCGACGTGCTCTCGAACCCGCAGTCGCGCGTCATGAGCCCGCTGAAGCAGCCGTCCTATGCGCAGCAGGTCGACGCCGAAGTGGCGGCCGCGATCGGGCAGGACAAGCTGCCGCAGTGGCACGAATACCAGAAGACGCTACCCGAGCGCAGCCGCGTGAGCATGATGGCGGAGCAGATGCGGCAGATGGACGCGCCGCTCACGGAAGACCAGCGGCGTCAGCTCGTCGACATCGCGCTCGAGCAGAGCATGCTCAATCCTCGCCCGACCCCGCAGGACGGCGTGCCGCGGGAGGACCTGCTCAAGGCGTCGATGAAGTGGGAAGAAGACTTCGACAAAGCCTTCCTCGACCGCGCGAAGAGCGTGCTCAGCAAGGATCAGTACGAGCGCTACCGCGACTACCAGGCCTGGCAGTCCGAGATGCGCGCCAACGCAATGCGGTTCATGCAGAGCGCCCCCGTGAGCGGTCAGGCCGTGCAAAACGGCGTCGCGATCGCCGTGCCGCAGACCTTCATCGCGACGGGCGAGCCGGTGAAGTAGCTCAGCCCGCCGCGCGCGGGGCGCGATAGAAATTGCCCGAGCGCCGAGCACCTGTTGCCTGCGCTGGCCGCGCATGTAAAAGTTCCGGCCGCAAAATCGGTCGTGCACGCTCAGGGGGGCGTCATGCACACGAGCGCTGCTGGAAGCGGTGCGCACACCCGGCCATGCCGGTGGGAGGTGGAGCGTGTCGAGGATCAGAGCGATCTGGGTTGCGGGATGGGCGTTGCTCGCAGCCATTGTGGGGGTCGGCACAGTGAGCGCGGCGGAGTTGCCGCTGGCGATCCCCAAGGGCGGGCGCATCGGCATCATCGACATGATGACGCCGGATGTGACCCACTTTCACGTCGGCGCATCGCAGGTGAAGAGCTTCCTGCGCACCTATCGCGCGAGCTGGTCGGTGGCGGACGTCATCGACGAGCCGCTCATCTGGTCGCTGACGAACCTCGGCCTCGAGCCCGTCTCGCTGCAGCCGAGCGAGCTGCTGCGGCGGCAGAAGCAGTCGTGGATCATGTCGAATCCGCAGGGGACCAAGCTCCCGCGCGGCTGCCTCGAGGAGCTGCAGCGCGTGATCATGGAGGAGAGCCTCTCGGCGCTCATCCTGATCGCGCCCGGGCCGAACTCGGACCCGGAGTCGGTCGAGGGCAATCGGCTCAAGAAGCTGCCGGAGTACATCCAGGGCTGGGGCTTCTCGACCAGCGACGAGCCGGGCGGCGTCGTCAAGCCGGTTGTCTTCAATCTGACGCAAATGCTCGTCGTGCAGAAGACGACGGACGGGGTGCGGCTCGAGCATCGCGAGTGGGGCGGCAGCTACGTTTACGAGTGGGCGGACTTCACGCCGCCGACGGACTTGAAGACGCTGCCGGACGCCGAGATCGCGAAACTGAAGCCCGTGTTCGCGGACATCATGAAGCGCCAGATCGCGCGTGTGACGCCGGTCCTGCAGCCGTAAGTCCCTGAAACGGCCAGCGGCCGAGGTTCCATTGCGCTCGGGCGGGGGCCGGGGCATCTTAGCCGCGGCCATCGCAGGGGAGTCGCTCTCGAACATGCTCCGGCGCCGCTTCATTCCAGTGCTGCTCCTGGCGCTGTGCGCGCCCTTCGCGGCCGCGTCCGACACGGACTCGCACGACGGCGGCAAGAAGGACGCGCCCGCCGACGCCATCGTCATCACCGGCGCATCCGGCGGGCTCGCAGGAGAAACCATCGATGAGCTGCTCGCGCGCAATGTCTCGCCGGATCGGCTCATCCTCGTCACGCGCACGCCGGAGAAGCTGTCGTTTCTCGCGGAGCGCGGCGCGCAGATCCGCCACGGCGATTTCACGAAGCCGGACGGATTGCCGGCAGCCTTCGCGGGCGGCAAGCAGATGCTGCTCATCAGCACGAGCGGCGGCGATCGCGTGGCGCAGCACACGGCCGCGATCGATGCCGCGCGGCGCGCGGGCATCCGGCACATCGTGTATACGTCTTGGGTGAATGCGGTTCCGGAAAATCCGGCTGCGGTGACTCGCGATCATCGCCTCACCGAGGAGGCGATTCGCAAGAGCGGCATCCCTTACACGATCCTGCGCAATCAACTGTACGCCGAGGGCTTGATCGAGAAGGGCCGGCGAGCGGTGGCCTCGGGAATCCTGCTGTCGAATTCGGGACGCGGAGTGTGGGCGCCGGTCTCGCGCCGGGACTGCGCGGCCGCCGCGGCCGTGGTGCTGACCACGCCCGGACACGAGGGCCAGACCTACGAGATCACGGGTCCCGATCTGATCAGCCAGCACGACTTCGCGGCGATGCTCACGCAGGTGACGGGCAAGCCGGTGCGCGTGGTCGATGTGAGCGATGCCACGTACATCGAGATGCTCGTGAAATCCGGCATGTCGCCCGAAGGGGCAAAGGTGGCCGCCAGCTTCGGGATCGCGACGCGCATGAGCGCGATCAACATCAAGAGCGATGCGCTGGAGATTCTGCTGGGCCATCCGCCGCAATCCGTGCGCGACCTGCTCGCGCGCAACAAAGCGCAGCTCCTCGTGCCCGTGTCCGGGGCCGGACGCTGAGGCGTGGACTCCGCCATGGCACAGCTCGACTTTTCCGGCCGAACCGCGCTCGTGATCGGCGCGACCGAGGGCATCGGGCGCGCGACGGCGCTCGCCTTCGCCGCTGCCGGCGCGAACGTGTTCGCGGCCGGCCTGGGTGCCGAGCGCGGCCGATCGCTGGCCGACGAAATCAATGCGTTGGGCGGTGTCACCGCCGAGTTCATGGAAGCCGACGTTGCGAGCGAAGCGGAGATGGCCGCCGTCGTCGCGCGCGCGGCCGCGCGCTTCGGGCGCATTCACGCGGCCGTCAACAACGCGGGCACCGAGGGCGCCTTCGGGCCGGTACAGGATCAAAGCGCGGACGACTTCGATCGCCTGCTCGCCGTGAACCTGAAGGGCGTGTGGCACGGGCTCAAGTACCAGCTACCGCACATGCTCGCGCACGGTGGCGGCGCAATTGTGAACACGGCATCGAGTGCCGGTGTTCAGCCGATCGCGAACATCGCACTCTATACGGCGAGCAAGCACGCGGTGGTCGGGCTCACAAAAGCGACGGCCCTCGAGGTCGCCCGCTCGAACATCCGTGTGAATGCGGTGGCGCCGGGGCCCGTCAACACGGGACTCCTGCACCGGATGGTCGCGGGCAAGATCGATCTGTCGGCCATCGCGGAGAGCGTGCCGATGGGCCGCATCTCGGAGCCGGAGGAGATCGCGCGAGCGATTCTGTGGCTGTGCTCGGACGCGGCTTCGTACATTACCGGACACGTGCTGCTCGCCGATGGAGGTTTGACGGTCGGTTGAGCGGGCGCGGTCGAGGGGGAACCATGCGTGAGTTCGACGAGAAGAGCATCACGCGCGCGGTCATCGCGCGCATGGACGAGTGCGACGACGCGCGGTTCAAGCGCGTCATGACCTCGCTCGTCACTCACCTCCACGACTTCGTGCGCGAGGTCGAGCTCACGGAGGAGGAATGGATGCAGGCCATCCAGTTCCTGACCGACGTCGGTCAGACGTGCACGCCGCAGCGGCAGGAGTTCATCCTGCTCTCGGACACGCTCGGGGTCTCGGTGCTCGTGATCACGCTCAACCACCGCGCCGAAAACGGTACGGCCGAGTCGACGGTACTGGGCCCGTTCTACTGGGAGGGCGCGCCCGAGCTGCCGCGCGGCGCAAATCTCGCGGTGGGCGTGAAGGGCGAGCCGACCTTCTACTCGGGCCGGGTCTTGAGCGCGGACGGGCGGCCGCTCGCGGGCGCGCTGCTCGACATATGGTCCGGCGACGGCGAAGGCACGTACGACATGCAGATGCCGGGCGATGTCGGCATGAAGGCGCGCGGCAAGATCCGTACGGACGAGGAGGGCCGGTACTGGTTCCGCTCGATCAAGCCCACGTACTACCCCGTGCCGACGGATGGGCCGGTCGGGCGAATGTTGCGTAAGATGGGACGCCACCCCTTCCGCCCGGGCCACATCCACATGATCGTCTCCGCGCCTGGCCACGCTGCCGTGACGACCCACCTCTTCGTTGCGGACAGCGACTATCTCGATTCCGATGCGGTGTTCGGCATGAAGGAGTCGCTCGTCGCGAAGTTCAACCGTCACGAGCCCGGCACCGCGCCGACGGGCGAGCACGTGCCGACACCCTTCTACACAGTGGAATACGACTTCCGCTTGCGACCCACCGGACATGCCGGAACTGCAGCCCGCTGAGGTGCTCGCGGCGTATCCGCCGCACGCCGACACGCTTCCCACGCTGCTCGCCTCGCGCGTCGCGGTCGTGCCGGACAAATCGGTGCTCGAGTTCGAGGGACGCGTCTGGAGTTATGCCGCGCTGGACGAAGTGAGCACGCAGCTTGCACAAGCCGCGGCCCAGCGCGACGTGAGCAAGGGCGATCGCATCGCCCTCGTGTCGGTGAACACCGATCTCAGCGTGATCATCTTTCTCGCGGCGGCGAAGCTCGGCGCGCTGTTCGTGCCGCTGAATCCTGCGGCGACGGACGCGGACTTGGAGTACCTGCTCGGCCACTCGCGGCCGAGCGTCGTCGTGTGCCAGCCCGACGAGGTGGAGCGCATCCGCTCGATCTGCGATGCGCTCGACGACGGCTCGATCCGGGTGATCGATCTCAACGAGCTCGGGCTCGGCGCC
This sequence comes from Steroidobacteraceae bacterium, assembly GCA_035548535.1. Lineage (GTDB taxonomy): Bacteria > Pseudomonadota > Gammaproteobacteria > Steroidobacterales > Steroidobacteraceae > JADGHX01. Next base: position 8,467 of record DASZSS010000044.1, on the reverse strand, counting down.
GCCGACGCCGAGACGCTCGGCGCCTCGATCGCACGGCTGGTGCCGAGCACCGAGCGCGTCGAGCTCGCCGAGATCGGGCCGGACGATCCGCTCGTCGTGATCTACACCTCGGGCACGACGGGCTTTCCGAAAGGCGCCGTGCACACCCAGCGCAACTATGTGCTCGCCGGCGAGTCGTTCGTCGCGCGCATGCATCTGCAGCCCGAGGATCGGTTGCTCGCGCTGCTGCCGTTCTTCCACATCAACGCGCTCTTCTACTCGCTCGGCGGGGCGCTTGCGGCGGGCGCGACATTGATCACCGCGCGCCGCTTCAGCGCGTCGCAGTTCTGGCGCTTCGCCGCGCAGACGCGCGCCACCGAGTTCAATTTCCTCGCCGCCGTCGGCTCGATCCTGCTGAAACGCCCGCGCTCGGAGTTCGACCCGGCGCACCGCATTCGCAAGATGTACGGCGCGCCGATCACGGCGGAGATGCTGCGCGTGTTCACCGATGAGTTTCGGGTGCCGCACGTCATCGAGGGCTACGGCATGACCGAGATTCCCGGCGCCGCGTGCAATCCCTTCTGCGGGCCGCACAAGCTCGCGAGTATCGGCGTGCCGGCGGTGCATCCGCGCTTCCCCGGCGATTTCTCGGCGCTGCGTGTCGAAGACGACGACGGCCGGGAGCTGCCCGCGGGTGAAGTGGGCGAGCTCCTCGTGCGCACGCCCATCGTGTTCAAGGAATATCTGAATGATCCGGAGCAGACGGCCGCCGCCTTTCGCAACGGCTGGTTCCTCACGGGCGATCTCGTGAAGCGCGACGCGGACGGCTATTTCTTCTTCGTCGCGCGCAAGAAGGACATCATCCGCCGGCGCGGCGAGAACATCTCGGGCGCCGAGCTCGATCGCGTCGTGTCGAGCCATCCGCAGGTGCTGGAAGCGGCGGCGATCGGCGTGCCCTCGGAGCTCGGCGAGGAAGAGATCATGGTCGTCGTGGTGCGCAAGCCCGATGCGCCCGCGCTGCAAGCGGCGGACATCGTGTCGTGGTGTCGCAGCCATCTCGCGCCGATGAAGGTGCCGCGTTACGTTTCGTTCGCCGAGTCGCTGCCCCACACCCCGTCACACCGCGTCGCCAAACATCGGCTGAAGGGCCAGCCGGATCTGCTCGCGGCGGCCATCGACACGGAACGGCCGTTGGCGTAGCTGAAACGAGGGGCCGCTGCACGGTCAGCGGCGTGCGCGCGACTCGCGTTGCGCGGCGTCGCGGATTCAGTATGCGCGCGCAGGGAGGGGGCGCATTTGAAATCGAAGAAGGCATTCGTTCGGGCGCTGCTCGGCGCAGCCCTCGCCGTCGCGTCGGCGAGCAGTTCTGCGGGCGGCACGCCACCGCCGGACGCGCAAGCGTGGGCCGCCATCGGCAAGCTGCCGGATTTCTCGGGCGTGTGGGAGCTCGTGTTCGCTCGCGGTGGCCCGCCGCCGGAAGCGCCGGCGTTGACGCCCGAGTACGCGGCGAAACTGAAGGCGTATCAGGACGAGCAGGCGAGGGGCGGCCATCAAGACAACACGACCGCGAACTGCCTGCCGCCCGGCATGCCGCAGATCATGAACCAGCCGTATCCGATGGAGTTTCTGGTGACGCCCGGGAAGATCACGATTGCGATCGAGGCGTACAGTCAGATGCGGCGCATCTTCACAGACGGTCGCAAGCATCCCGACGACCCCGATCTTACCTTCAACGGCCACTCGATCGGGCACTGGGAGGGCGACACGCTCGTCGTCGACACGGTGGGATTCGTGCCGGAGACCCCGCTAGGACAGGGCGGGCTGCAGCACAGCGACAAGATGCGCATCGAAGAGCGGTTCCGCATCACCGCGCCGGACCGGATGGAGATCCGCACGACCGTCTACGATCCGGTGGCGCTCACGAAGCCCTGGACGACGGTGAAGACGCTCGCGCGCCATCGCGACTGGGACATCGCCGAGTACGTGTGCGAGCAGAACAACCGCAACTTCGTCAACGACGAAGGCAAGGCGGGGATCATCCTGAACAAGTGAGAGCGCAGTCATGAGGAAGTCGGTCTCGAAGGGGTTGCGCGGGGCGCTGGGTGCGCTGCTCGCGGGCGTGTGCGCCACCGTGTTCGCGCACCACTCGTTCTCCATGTTCGACATGAAGACGACGCAGACGCTCAGCGGCACGGTGAAGGAGTTCGAGTGGACGAATCCGCACACGTGGCTGTGGCTCATGGTGCCGAACGAGAAGGGTGAGCTCGAGCAATGGGGCATCGAGGGCATGAGCCCGAACTTTCTGGGGCGGCGCGGCTGGAGCAAGCACACGCTGCGGCCGGGCGACAAGGTGACGGTGGAGATTCATCCGCTGCGCAACGGCGAGCACGGCGGCACGTTTCTGAACGTGACCCTGCCCAGCGGGAAGAAGCTCATGATGTTCGGGGCGCAGATCGAGGACGCGAAGTCCGAAGACGGCAAGCCGGCCGACGCGGCGAAGCCGTATTGACCGAGGCCGGCGTGGCGAGCTGCCGGAGTGATCGAGCGCAGCCGGTCGAAGCGATCGCGCTGCGCCGAGGTAGCACGCTCATAGCGCCAGCGCGCTAACGTCTGCGGCAAGCGGTGGCGCTGGGCGCGCGTTAGACGGGAAGCCAGCGCCTCAACGCGCTACTCGCGCAGCACGTCGCGTCCGACGAGCTGCGTTACGCCGAGTAGCACCTCGCGCGCAAACTCGGGATCGCGCGAAAGGCGGCGCAGTCGCTCGGCATCCGCGCGGCGCTTCTCGGGATCGCGCTCCGACACGCGCCGCCTGTTCTCCTTGGCGGTGGGCGCCGTCACATCGAGGAACACGCGCCGGCGCTCCTGCGCCCACGCATCCAGCACGTGCTCGCGCCGCTCACCACGGATCACGGCGATCAGCGCATCGGCGAGCGACAGCGCATCGAGCAACCCACCCGTCAGGCCGAGTCCGCCGATCGGATTGATCAGATGCGCGGCATCCCCCGCGAGCAGCACGCGACCGAGACGGAACGTCTCGACGCAGCGATCGTGAACACGATACGGATTCACCGCGACGGGCGTGCAGTCCGCCAGCCCGGGCGCGAACAGCCGGTAGCGGTCGGGCACGAGCTGCCGCACCTGCTCGTCCGTGAAGTGCCCCTCTTCGCGATACGTGCAGCGCCACAGCCCCGTCTGATCGATGATCGGAATGATCGCCCAGTGCTCCGGATCGAGCACGATGTTCGATTGCCCATAACCGTGCGCCTCGAAATCGAAACGCACGTTGGTGGCGACGAACCACTCCGGATAGGTGACGCCTTCGAGCTTGAGCTGCAACGCGCGCCGCACGCCGCTGTGTGCGCCGTCCGCGCCGACGACCCAGCGCGCACGGATCTCGCACTGGCCCTCGGGCGCCTCGACGGTGACCGTCGCGCCGTCATCGTGCTGCCGCACGCCAACTGTGCGTGTGTTCCAGCGCACTTCCGCGCCCGGCACACGCAGCAGGTGCTCCAGGATCACGGCCGCCAGCGTCGGCTGGCCGAGATGCAGGTTGAACGGGTACGCGGTGTCATCCGGATGCAGAACATCGAACGTGAAGTGCCCGAGCAGCTCGTGCTCGATGTTCCAGTAGCGGTAGGCGCGCTTCAGCACGCCGACCTTCTTCAGGTCCTCGAGCAGCCCGAGGCCATCGAAGCGCTCGACGATGGGCGAGTGATAGACGGCGGCGCGCGGCTCGTCGCGAATCGTGGGCTCGGAATCGACCACGACCACGGGAATGCCCGCGCGCGCGAGCTTCATCGCCGTGACGAGCCCGACGGGCCCGGCACCGGAGACGAGCACACCGTCGAGCGTTTCGTGCGCGGCCATGGAGTCAAGCCTACAGCAGGACTCCGCCTCCCTGCTCGGCTCCCGCGGCGTGCGTTCGAAAGAGCTTGAACAGCTCGCGTCCCGTGCCCGCCTCGTTGCGCGCGAGATCGACCGTAGCGCATTCGCGGCGGTTCCAGATCTCTGCGGGAACCCGCGCCTCGAGCACGCCCGCGTTGCTGTCGAGACGAATGACATCCCCGTCTCGCACCTTGCCGAGCGCGCCCCCTGCGACGCATTCCGGTGTGACGTGAATGGCGGCGGGCACGACGCCGGATGCGCCCGACATTCTGCCGTCCGTGATCAGCGCGACATTGAAGCCCTTGTCCTGCAGCGATGCGAGGCAAGGCGTGAGCTGATGCAGCTCGGGCATCCCGTTGGCCCGCGGCCCCTGAAAACGCACCACGACGACGACATCGCGCGCGAGCTCGCCCGCTTTGAACGCCGCGACCACCTCGCTCTGATCGTCGAACACGCGCGCGGGCGCCTCCACCATGCGATGCTCCGGCTTCACCGCTGAGACCTTGATCACCGCGCGCCCGAGATTGCCGCTCACGAGCTTGAGCCCGCCGTCCGGGCTAAACGGATCGCTCACGGGCCGCAGAATCGAAGTGTCGCCGCTCGCGGCGGGCGGATCGCGCCAGGCGAGGCCGTTCGCCGACAAGTACGGCTCGCGTGCATAAGCCGCCAGCCCCTGGCCGTTGATCGTCAGCACATCCGCGTGCAGGAGCCCCGCGTCCAGCAGCTCGCGCACGAGAAATGCCATGCCGCCGGCCGCATGAAAGTGGTTCACGTCCGCGCTGCCGTTCGGGTAGACGCGCGCAAGCAGCGGCACGACTTCGGACAGCTCGCTGAAGTCGGTCCAATCGATGCGAATGCCGGCCGCGTTCGCGATCGCGACGAGGTGCAGCGTGTGATTCGTCGAGCCGCCGGTCGCAAGCAATCCGACGATCGCATTCACGATCGCACGCTCATCGACGATGTGCGCAAGCGGCAGATACTCGCTGCCGAGCGCCGTGATGCGCGCCGCGCGATGCGTCGCCGCCGCGGTGAGCGCATCGCGCAGCGGCGTGTTCGGCGGCACGAAGGCGGCACCGGGCACGTGCAGACCCATCACTTCCATCAGCATCTGATTGCTGTTCGCCGTGCCGTAGAACGTGCAGGTGCCGGCGGTGTGATAGCTCCCGGCTTCGCATTCGAGCAGCTCCGCGCGCGTCGCCTTGCCTTCCGCGTAGAGCTTGCGGATGCGTGCCTTCTCCTTGTTCGCGACGCCCGACGGCATCGGTCCGCCGGGCACGAAGACCGTCGGCAAGTGGCCGAACGAGAGTGCGCCGATGAGAAGGCCGGGCACGATCTTGTCGCACACGCCGAGACACAGGGCGGCGTCGAACATCGCATGCGACAACGCCAGGGCCGTGGACATCGCGATGACATCGCGGCTGAAGAGGGACAGCTCCATCCCCGCCTGTCCCTGCGTCACGCCGTCGCACATGGCGGGAACGCCACCCGCGACCTGGGCCGTTGCACCGGCTTCGCGCGCCGCCACCCGGATGAGCCCGGGGTATCTCTCATAGGGCTGGTGCGCCGAAAGCATGTCGTTGTATGACGTGACGATCGCAATGTTGGGCGACTGCAGCTGCTTGAGCGCGTCCTTGTCCTGCGGCGTCGATGCGGCGAAGCCGTGCGCCAAATTCGCGCATGACAGCCGCGAGCGCGTCGGCGCGCTTGCCGCCTGCGCGCGCACGCGCTCGAGATACGCGGCGCGTGTGGCTCGGCTGCGGTCGCGAATGCGGTCGGTCACGTCCCGAACGCGTGCATTGAGGCTCGTCATGAGCAGTGATCCTCGAATCGGTTGAGCTGCGGATGACCCCGGAAACCCCCTATCATAAGGCCATGGCCACTCCCCAGAACGCCTCGAGCTCGACGAAGCTCGACCCCTTCGACATCATTCTCTTCGGCGCGACGGGCGATCTCGCGATGCGTAAGCTGATGCGTGCCCTGTTCCGGCGCATCGTCGCCGGCCAGATCGTGCCGGGCTCGCGCATCTTCGCGCTGGCGCGTGCGGACCTTTCGACCGCGCAGTACCTCGAGCAGGTCCGCGAGCACTTCAAGGAATTCCTCTCCGCGGAGGAGCTCACCGCGGCGAGCTGGGATCTGTTCGCGGGATTCGTCACCTATCTGCGCTTGGACGCGACCAAGGAGGCGGACTTCCGGCGCCTGGCCGAATGCGTCGCCGGGCGCGAAGACTTGGTGCGCGTGTTCTTCCTGTCGATGGCGCCGAGCCTCTTCACCGCGACGTGCTCGAACCTTGCCGCGGCCGGGCTCGTCACGCCCAAGGCGCGCGTGGTGCTCGAGAAGCCGCTCGGACAGGACCGCGCCTCCGCGGCCGCGATCAACGATCTCGTCGGCTCCATCTTCAGCGAGCAGCAGATCTACCGCATCGATCACTATCTCGGTAAAGAGGCGGTGCAGAACCTCATCGCCCTGCGCTTCGGCAACACGCTGTTCGAGCCGCTATGGCGCAGAGGCCGTGTCTGTCACGTGCAAATCACCGTGGCCGAGCAGGTGGGTGTCGAGGGGCGCGGCGAGTTCTACGACCAGACCGGCGCGCTGCGCGACATGGTGCAGAGTCACCTCCTGCAGCTCTTGTCGATCATCGCCATGGAGCCTCCCGTCAGCGGTGACGCGGATGCCGTGCGCAACGAGAAGCTGAAAGTGCTGCACGCACTGAAGCCGATCCGCGGCGCCGATGTCGACACGAAGACGGTGCGCGGCCAGTACCGCGCGGGCGCCATCAACGGCAAGACGGTGCCCGGCTATCTCGAGGAGCCCGGTGTGCCGCCGGACAGCCGCACCGAGACGTTCGTCGCGCTGAAAGTGGAGATCGAGACCTGGCGCTGGGCGGGCGTGCCCTTCTATCTGCGCACCGGCAAGCACTTGCAGGAGACGATCGCCGAGATCGTCGTCACCTTCGATCAGGTGCCGCACTCGATCTTCGAAGCGGGCCGCGTGCCGCGCCCGAACCAGCTCGTCATCCAGTTGCAGCCGGACGAGAGCATCACCCTCTCGATCCTGGCGAAGACGCCGGGCGAGCGGATGCGCCTCATGCCCGTGAACCTCAGCCTGCACTTCGGCGAGGCGTTCAGGGAGAAGAGCCTCGACGCGTACGAGCGCCTCATCACGGACGTGGTCAAGGGCAATCTCACGCTCTTCATGCGCCGCGACGAGCTCGATGCGGCATGGGCCTGGATCGATCCGATTCGCGAGGGCTGGAATCAGAGCGATGAGCCGCCCAAGGGATACATCGCCGGCACCTGGGGGCCGGCTGCGTCCAGCGCGCTCGTGAGCCGCGACGGGGTGAGCTGGCACGGCGACAGCTGAGGCGAATGTACGCCACAATGCGCGCCTAGCATCCAGGAGGCGCTCCAATGTTGTGGGTGACGGCGGTCGTGCTGATCGCACTTCTGCAGTACATTGCGCTCGGCATGGCGGTGGGGATCGCGCGCGGGCGCTTCGGCATCGCCGCTCCGGCGACCAGCGGACATCCCACGTTCGAGCGGCTGTTTCGGGCGCACGCGAACTCGCTGGAGATGCTGATCGCGTTCGTGCCGGGGGTGTGGCTCTACGGCTGGTGGATCAGTCAGACGTGGGCGACGGCGCTCGGCATCGTGTTCATCGCCGCGCGCTTCCTGTACGTCTTTCAGTACGTCCGCGATCCGCGGACGCGCGAGATCGGCGCGGGCCTCTCGTTTTTGGTGGTGATCATCCTACTCGTGGGCGACTTGTACGGTGTCGTGCGACTCGCGCTGACCGGGTAGCGACTCGGGCTGCGCCACCGCGGTGCTGAAGCCCGCCTTCTGCCAGCCCTCGATGCCGTCCGGAAACCAGTACACGCGTCGATAGCCGTAGCGGATCGCGCGCTTCGCCGCATTCCAGCTCAGCCAGCAGCGCTCGTGGCAATAGACCACGACGGGTCGGTTGAGATCGTGCCCCGTCGCTTCGCCGAGCCGCTGCTGATAGAAGCGCTCCGCTGCCTCATCGAGCGAGCCCGCCCCCGCGCCCGCGAGCCACAAGCTCCCGGGGATCACCGGATGAGGCGGCGGCATCCACACCGCTTGCGGGGCGAGCTTGTCGGGGCGCGGCGGCGAATTCGACACGTCCACGAGCACGGCGCGGTCGGTCTTCAGCAGCGCAGCGAGGTCGGGGGCACGGATCACAGTGGCGCCGGTGAGCGTGCGAGGCGTGGCGGAGTTGACAGGCCCCGTCCAGAAATCCGCAGGCTCAGGCACCGCGCCGGCATCGGCCGTGGACGGGCCACTCGCGGCGGGGCTGCCGCTCGCCGGCACATCGAAGCTGCCCTCGAACGTCTTGTCGTCGCTGTCGACCACGCGCACTTGCAGCTTCCCGGGATTTCGCGGCACGAATCCAAAGGTCACGACGGGATCGGTGCTCATCGAGATATCCGACTCGAGCCGGAACACGCTCGCGCCTTCGTAGCTCACCTCGGTGGTCTTGATGAAGCGCGCGGGCGTGTACATGCGCGTGATCTGATTCATCTGCATGCCGTTGAAGTTCGGGTGCCGCACCATGAGCTGCGCCTGCAACGGCTTGCCGGGCGTGAACG
>DASZSS010000043.1:0-3143 GCA_035548535.1 Steroidobacteraceae bacterium | reverse complement strand
ATGCTGGTAGTGCGCGAGCAGCGAGACGTTGTCGCGGAACATCTCGTACGCGCGCAGCAGCAGCTCGGCGAAATCGATGACGCCGTTCTTCTGGCAGAGCTCCTCGTAGTCCTTGTAGAGCTTGATGAACATGCGGCGCGTTGGGTCGCCGTTGTCCTTCAGGTCCTTCGGCCGCAGGCCCTCGTCCTTGTTGCCGTTGATGAAATAGAGGATCTCGCGCGGCGACCAGCGGGACTCGTCGAGGTCCTGCTGCTTCAGCATCTTCTTGACGAGGCGGCTCTGGTCCTCGGCATCCATGATCTGGAAGCTCTGCACGAGGCCCGCCTCGCGCCAATGCAGCCGGAGCAGCCGATGCGCGATGCCGTGGAAGGTTCCGATCCACATGGCGCCCCCCGGCAGGCCGAGGAGCTGTTCGACGCGCCCCCGCATCTCGCCCGCCGCCTTGTTCGTGAACGTGACGGCGAGGATGCTGTGCGGCGAGGCGCCTTCCGCCTGGATGAGCCAGGCGATGCGGTGCGTGAGGACGCGCGTCTTGCCGCTGCCCGCGCCGGCGAGCACGAGGACGGGCCCGAGGGGGGCGGTGACCGCCTCGCGCTGCGCATCGTTCAGGGAAGTGAGGATAGGGGACGGATCCATGGAAGGCGCGCATTGTACCCGCAGCGCGCCGTGCGCGCGCGCAGACATCTGATCTCAATCGGGTTTTACGACTTTCTCCTCGGCAAACTGGAGCAGAGCCACGATCAAGGCCAGGAGTACCGGCCCGATGAGCGAGCCGAGGAAGCCGAAGGCCGCCACGCCGCCGATCACACCGACGAACACCGTGAGCGTCGACACGCGCGCCTGCTGGCGCGTGAGGTACGGACGCAGGAAATTGTCCGAGAAGCCGACCCCGACACTCCAAACGCCGAGGAAGATCGCCCAGCCCCACTGCCGCGAGACGATCAGGTAGATCACCGCCGGCACCAGCACGAACCCGGTGCCGGCCGCGGGAATGAACGCCGCAATGCCCCCGAACACGCCGAACACCAGCGGCGAGGGCAGCCCGACGATCGCGAACCCGATGCCCACGAGCGTGCCCTGAATGACGGCCGTCAGCGCGTGCCCGAACACCACCGCGCGCGTCACGTCGCTCAGGTAATCGCGCAACTCCGTGCGGCGCTCGACGGGCATGGGGATGAGGCGCAGGAGATGCCGCAGCATCTGCTCGCCGTCGCGAAGCAGAAAGAACAGCAGAAACAGCATCAGGAAGAACCCGACGAGCGTGCCGACTACGCCGATCGCGACGTTGCCGCCGAGCGTCGCAGCGGCTTTCAACGCGGATTGCGCGCCGCTCACGAGCCAGCCTTCCACCTGTTCGACGGTGATCTGCAGGTCCGACCCGAGCCAGCGCAGCACGCGCCCGACGATGGGAATCTGCTCCACGCGCTCGAGCAGCGCTGGATAGGACGTGTCGACCTGCCGCGCCCGCAGATACTCGATGAGCGCCGCCACCTGCCGCGCGAACACCAGCCCGAACGAGACGAGCGGCGCGATGATGAGGAACGGCGTCAAGCCCGTGAGAATGCCGGCGGAATAGCCAGCGCGCCCGCCGAGCTTCCTCGATAGCCAGCGGTGCAGCGGATACAGCATGAACGCGAGGATCGCGGCCCACCCGAGCGGCGCCCAGAACGGCTGCAGAAACTGCAGCAGCACCCAACCCAAGATGAGGACGGTGCCGATCATGAAGCAGCGTCGGTAGAAGCGTGAGTACATTCGCTCAGCCCGTGCGGGCGGCGCGGCCCGCGGTGAGGACACCGCGCGAAGCCTACATCACGCACTGGAACTAAACGATCCGCATCGCCCGTTCAGTGTTTCTCGTGACAGCGTTGCAGCGGCGGCCGGATACTGCCGGCGTTCGGGGAGGACAGCTCCACATGCCGCATCTCTACGACTACCTGGATTCGGGCAACGGCTACAAGGTTCGCCTGCTGCTCGCGCAACTCGACATTTCGTATCGCTGGACCGAGCTCGACATCGATCGCGGCGCGACGCGCACGCCCGCCTTTCTCGCGAAGAATCCGAACGGCCGCATTCCGACGCTCGAGCTGGACGACGGCACGTGCCTCGCCGAGTCCAACGCGATTCTCTGGTACCTCGCCGAAGGCACATCGCTCGTGCCCTCCGACCGGCTCGCGCGTGCGCAGGTGCTGCAATGGATGTTCTTCGAGCAATACAGCCATGAGCCCTACGTGGCCACGCCGCGCTACATCGTGCGGCACCTGCCGGCAGATTCGCCGCGCCGCGCCGAGTTGCCGGATCGCTTGAAGCGCGGGCGCGATGCGCTGGCCGTGATGGACGCGCACTTGCAGTCGCGCGCGTTCTTCGTCGGCGAGCGGTACTCGATCGCCGATATTGCGCTCTATGCGTACACGCACGTCGCTCCGGAAGGCGGGCTCGACATCACACCCTATCCGAACGTGCTCGCGTGGCTCGGGCGCGTGGCCGCGCAGCCGAAGCACATTCCGATCACCTATCGGCCGCCCGAGAGCAAACCCGAGCGCTAGTTCGGGGCGCGCTTCGCTTCGTCGAGTAGCCGAGTCACGGTGCTCGTCATCTCAGCCAGTGTGTTCGGCTTTTGGATCACCGCATGCACGCCGGCGACGCGCGCCCTCTCGACATCCTTGTTCTGGATGTGACCGGTCGCGATCACGACGAGCGTGCCGGGACGCAGGGCCAGCACGCTCTGCGCAAACTCGATGCCGCTCATGCCGGGCATGGACATGTCCGTCAGCACGAGATCGAACTCGTCCGGCGCGGCCGTGAAGGCGGCGAGCGCGTCGTCGGACCTCGTGAACGCGCTGATGCGATGCCCGAGATGCTCGAGCATGCGCTTCATGAGAAAAACCAGCGGCTCCTCATCGTCCAGATACAGAATGCGTGCGCTCACCTTCGAACCCCGCGACGAACTCACCATCGGTCAGGCTATGCAGGAACGCGATCAGTGCAGCCCGCTCGTCGGCGTCCAGCACGAATGCGCGCAGGCGCGGCTCCTTCTTCTCGTTCGCGGCCGCGCCGGCCCGCTGATAATGATCGATCACGGCCTCGAGCGTCGAGAATCTTCCGTCGTGCATGTAGGGGGCCGTCAACGCGATGTTGCGTAAGGT
>DASZSS010000042.1:0-2109 GCA_035548535.1 Steroidobacteraceae bacterium | reverse complement strand
AGATTGCGAAGGCCCGAAACGGACCTAACTCCGCCGTGACGAGCCGATCGCGACCCGACAAAAACAACAACGACGACGACACTCCTCCACAAAACAAGCAAGCGACCACCCCGGTGTCCCACAACACCGGGGTTCTTTTTTTATGGGCGGTGGGCTTGGCGCGCACCGATGGGCGTGCCGCGCGGCCGGTCGCAGGACGCGCAGCTCATCGCCGCGGCCGCGCCGCGTCCTCGCCGCTTCAGGCCGCGCGCCAGCAAACGAGAAACGAGAAATTCTCTCTTTCATGACGTGGCTGCGCCGGCGCGCCGCCCGGCCGTGGCCGCCTCGGTGTCGGGCGATCCCACGTAGCCTCTTCGTTCAATTCAAGCCGGCTCGGGCTCGCGACACTCGCGGCAGCGAACGTCGGAATGCATTGCACGAGGTCGACTCCGTGAACGCCAACCTTTGCGCGCCGTCCGCCAGATCTGCCGGAGAGCGCACAACGTACATGCGACCGCTACCCGCAGGTCTCCCGGCGCTCGACTCTCCGGCGGGTCGGAAGCTCTTCAGCGAAGCCCTGCTCGGGGGGACGCTGCAGGGCTACTTCAGGCTCGCACAGCAATTCCACACGCAGGCGGACCCCGCCTTCTGCGGCCTCGGCTCGCTCGTTTGTGCGCTGAACGCGCTTCGTATCGATCCCCGTCGCAAGTGGAAGGGTGTCTGGCGCTGGTTCAGCGAAGAGCTGCTCGACTGCTGCAAGTCGCTCGATGATGTACGCCGCTTCGGACTGACGTTGGACGAGGTCGCCTGTCTGGCGAGATGTAGCGCCGCGCACGTCAGCGTGCACCGGCCACCACTCGCCGACGCGAAGGCCTTTCGCGAGCATCTGCGCGCGGCGACGATGACCGATGAGGGTCCGGTGTTGATCGTGAACTATTCGAGAACAGCGGTGGGTCAGAGTGGCGCCGGGCACTTCTCCCCCATTGCGGCATATCACGCTGCGACGGATCGGGCCCTCGTTCTCGATACGGCGCGCTTCAAATATCCGCCGCATTGGATTCCGGTGGAGCTGCTGCTTGCGGCAATGACAGAGGTGGACCCGGGGACGAGCCGCGCTCGCGGCTGGCTGCTCCTCACGCGCTAACGGGCGCGCGGCTAACGTGCGCTCTCCGATTCCCCGTGAACGGAAGCGCTGCTGCCCTCCGACGCTTGCGAAATCTCCAGCAAAGAAGGCGGGATGCCCATCATGCGGCGGCCCGTGCGCGTGAGATGAGCGGAGTCAGCGAAGCCTGCCGCATGGGCGGCCGTCGACAGGGATGCACCGTTCATCCTGTGCTCCCAGACGCTGACGAAACGCCGCCACAAAACGTACTGTCGCAAGCCCATTCCGGTCTGCTCAGCGAACAGATGACGGAAGCGACTCGGCGAAAGGCACGCCAGCCGCGCGACGTCCGCGAGCGTGATCGGCATCGAGAGATTATCGTTGATGTATTTCACCGCCCGCGATATGCGTTCGTCGCTAGTTGTTGCGGGTTCGATGTGCTGCGTGAGCAAGTGCACGATGCGGCGCGCTTGCTGAACGATGACCATGCGGCCACGCCGTTGCAGTACCGCATCGAGCAGCGCCGGTAGAGCCTCAGTGACATGAGCTCGACCGGCTTCCGCGATGCCCCGACTCTTGTAGCGCTCGGTGAGCGCTCGCCCGTCGCGCGTTTCCGGCTCGACAAAGATCGTCGCGCCGTACTGGCCGCTCGGGCCCTCCATTGCATGCCTCTGCCGGGACGCGACTATTGCGAGCTCGTAATCGACCCACGGCTCTTCATCGTTCGCGCGGAGCCGGATGCGGCCCTCGAAGAGGAAACAGATTTGGATGGCTTGATGGGCGTGGGCCGGAAACGTACCCGCGGTGCCGACGAAAATCGCGCCGCCATCCCACGGAAAGTACTGCGCGACACTGATCGGCTCCATCATCGAGATCCCGGTCCCGAGAATAAAACGAGGCAGCCGGGGGGCTGCCTCGGAGTGCGCCGCTCACCGCCCAGCGGGGAACCAGGCGGGGCGCGCGAATATCACTCGACGTCTGTCACCCGCACTTGGAATCGCCGCAATTCAGACACGTCATGCACCCGT
>DASZSS010000041.1:0-8288 GCA_035548535.1 Steroidobacteraceae bacterium | reverse complement strand
GTTACCGGCCCAATCCGGCGAATTGCGTGTTGGGTTACCGGCGAGCTGCACATCCGGCACACCGCTCGGCGGCACGAAATCGGTTGCGGGATTCCCGGCCGGGACGCCACCCGCAACGTTGCGCGGATCGAGCGGATCCTTCGTGAGAAAGTCGTCATAGCGCGAGTGCTGATACGAGAGCGCCGCGCTGAACCGGAAGCGGTCCGCGGGCGCCGCGAACACTTCCAGCTCGACGCCGTGCGCCGAGGTCTGCGCGGCATTCTCGAAGATCGTGCTGAACCCCGCCGGGCCGCCGCCGACTGTCTTGTTGATCTGCTGGCCTTCGAGGTTGTACGTGTAGGCCGCGACGTTGACGGCGAGCCGGTTCTGGAACCAGGTGCTCTTGAGACCCACCTCGTGGTTCCAGATCTTCTCGGGATCGACGATCACCGAGGTGAAGTTCGTGGTCGCATCCGGCGCCGCATTCTGACCCGCACCGGACTTGAAGCCTTCGGAATACGTGTAATAGACCATCAGGTCTTCACTCGGGCGCCACGTCAGTCCCGCTTCCGGCGTGAAGTCGCTGAAGCTGCGGCGGTTGTACGAGCGATCGGTCGTCGTGAGCAGAATGGGCCCGAGACTGTTGCGCGCGATGACGATGGAAGGATTGGACGCGTTGCGCGTCTCATCGCTGTAGCGTCCGCCGAGTTTCAGGATAAAGTCGCCGAAGGTCACGTTGACCTGCCCGAACGCCGCGTACGCCTCGGTGCCGAGCCGCGAATGCACGCACACACGCTTCGGAGGCGGCGGATTCGCGGGATCGATGTGCACGTACTCGGCCGTGTTGCAGAGCTCAGCCGCAAAGAGCGGATCGATCGGCGTCGCCGGAACATTCACGCCGTCGATCTGCAGACCCGTCGCGCTGATGGGCGGAAACGCCCCGATCGCCGGGTTCGCCAGCACCGGCAGGACGTACGCGTCGCCGAAGTACGCGTTCAGTCCCACGGTGTCCACCGGGCGTTGCGTCTCATCGAGGTAGAACAAGCCGAACACACCGTTCAGCCGCGCGCTCTGGAATTTGAGCTGCAGCTCCGAGCTCGTCTGACGACTATTCACGTCGCGCCGCTGATACGTCGTGTTGAACCCGGTGGTCGCAAGACTGTTGAAGGTGGCGGCGAGATCCAGGTCCTGGCCGATCGTCGTCTTGAAGTCCCGACGGTTCGTGATGTTCGTCAGCGTGAGCACATCGTTCAGGCGCCAGTTCAAGATCGCGGTGACCGCCCACGTTTTCGTGCGCGTGAACGGATCCAGCTCGGATGCCTCGTCGCGCGGATTCGTCGCGAAAGTGCAGGGGCTGCCCACGGGCTGACAGCCACCCGAGGTGAGTCTCACGACGCCCGGGAACGCCTCGCGCCGAAACTTGAGAGCGCCCGAGTGATCGTTCTGGCGGTAATACTCACTGGTCAGGAGCGCGTCGAAATCCTCCGTGAAGTTGAACTGCAGCAGGCCGCGAACCATCTTGCGGTTCAGGTCGTCGACGTCGCCGCCGGTCACGGGATTTCTGCCGTAGCCGTTTCGGTCTTCGCTTTTCACCGCGAGTCGTCCGAGTACCCGCTTCCCGACGAGCGGCCCGCTGACCGCGCTCTCGAGATTCACGTAGTCCCGGTTGCCATAGGTCAGGCGAGCGTAGCCATCGAGCGTCTCGGTCGGTTTGGCGGTGATGAGGTTCACCGAACCGCCGACGGCGTTGCGGCCGTACAGCGAGCCCTGCGGCCCGCGCAGCACTTCGATCCGCTCGAGATCGAACAGCGACGCGAGTTGGGCTTCGGCGCGCGAGACCACCGCGCCATCGACGTGGACGGCGACACCCGTCTCACTGCCCGTCGTCGACGTGTTCGAGCCGACGCCGCGAACCGTGAGTTTCGCCATGTTGAAATCGTTGCCGAAGTAGACACTCGGCACGATGAGCTGCAGGTCTTCTAGGTTATCGATACCTGCAGCCGCGAGGCGCTCGGCGCCTACTGCCGTGACCGCGACACTGGTCTCTTGCAGCGATTGCTCGCGCTTCTGCGCGGTGACGACGACTTCCTCGAGCTCCGCGGCGCTGGCATACGACATCCACGCGCCGAGGCAGATGAGCACGCAAGGCGTCAGGCGCCTGATCCAGAGTGTCTTCATCGCTCTTCCTTGTTCGCGGTAGACCGCGTGTTGCGATGTGGTCTCGCAGTATAGACCTGCGTCAGCGATAGATCATCGGCAGCACGAGTGTCGGCGAGTCGTCCCCTGCGTCGCGCGGCGCTTCTCCCGCCTGGGTCCATTCGCGGCCGCGCATTCTCTGCAGCACTTCTTCCGCCTCGACCGGCGCGCTGAAAAAGAACCCCTGCCCGTAGTTGCAGCCCATCCTCTGCAGCGCCTGCGCAACGGCCTGCGTCTCGATGACCTCGGCGATGGCGCGCAAGCCGAGGCTCGCCGCGATTTGCACGACGGCGGCCATGATTCCGCTGTTCGCGCTGTCCGCGCCGAGCCGACTGACGAACGGCCGGTCGATCTTCACGAAATCGAACGGAAACAGCTCGAGATGATTCAGCGAGGAGTAGCCCGTGCCGAAATCGTCGAGCATCAGCTCGATCCCCATGTCGTGCAGCCGGCGCAGGATCGCCCGCGCCTCGCCGACATTGTTGATGAGACCGGCCTCGGTGATCTCGAATTTCAGGGCGGCGGCCGGCGCGCGGGTGCGTGCGAGCAGGCTTGCGACGAGCTCCGCCAGAAATGGATCGCGCAACGATGCCGCGGAGAGATTCACGCTGATAAAGAACGGCTGTCCCGCGTCGAGCCGCTGCCGCCACTCGCCCGCGAGCTTGCACACGCGCGCGATCACCCAGTGTGTGATCGGCACCATGAGCCCCGCTTCTTCGGCAATGGACAGGAACTTGTCGGGCGTCAGCAGGCCTTCGACCGGATGTTGCCAGCGAAGCAGCGCCTCCGCGCCCACCGTCTGCCGCGTGTGCAGGTCCACCACGGGCTGGAACAGCAGCCGCAGCTCGTTGCGCTCGAGGGCAAGGTGCAGATCGGCTTCGAGGCTCACGAGACTCGCCGCATCGCCGCCCATGCTCGGCGCATACGCCACGGCCCTGATGCCTTCGGTGCGCTTGGCCACCGACAGCGCGATATCCGCTTCGCGCAGCAAGTCCTCGGGCCGCTGCAGACCCGAGTCGGCGCACGTGATGCCGACGCTCGCCGCCACTGCGAGCCGATGCCGGCGCAGCTCGAATGGCTCACGCAGACACTCGAGCATCGTGTTCGCCACGTGTAACGCCGCATCGCTCGTCGGCACGTCCGGAAGCAGCAACGCGAGCTGACTGCCTTCCCATCGCGCCAGCACGCTCTCGACCCCCGCCGCACCTTCCTCGAAGCGATGCGCGGCCTGCACCATCAGCTCATCGCCGGCGGCGTGGCCGAGCGTTTCGTTGATGAGCTTGAGCCGGTCGATCTCGAGGAGCGCGACCGCGCAGCCTTGCCGGCGGCGCGCACGCACCGCGCGCAACGCCCGATCGAGCTGATCCATGAAGTACCGGCGGTTGGGCAAGCCCGTGAACGCATCGTGGTAGCGCGCGTGCTCGAAGCTCTTCTGCAGGTCCTGACGCTCCTCCATCTCCGCGATGAGCTGCTCGTTCAGCATGCGCGCCTGCTCCTGCGAGGCGGCGAGCTGCTGTCGCAGATGCTGCGAACGGACGATCAGATCGTGCGTGCCGAACGCGAGCAGCCACGCGGTCAGCGCGAGCAAGCCGATCTCGCTGGCCAGGCGACTCGTCGGATACCAGCCCTCGCGCGGTCGGATCGCGAGCTCGAGATGTCCCGGGCGATCGCGCGTGAGTCCCGCGGGCGTGCGCAACGTGACCTTCATCGGGTCCTCGAGCCGAACCGGGCCCGAGCTCACGTACGTGCGCACGAGCGAGGTCGCCGGATCCACCTGCGCGAACGTGAAATCGTAGCCGAGCGAGACGAGCCGCCCGACTTCCGCCTCGTCGAGAAGCTGATCGAGATCGACATACGCGACGGCCCAGGCCACGCCCGGCGCGGGCGCCGCGGTGTCATCATTCTCCGCGGCGTCATCGCGATTCGCGGTCCCAATGCGATTTGCGGCCGCATCACCGCGACTTGCCGCGACCTCACCGCGACTTGCCGCGGCGGCAATCGGTGCGCGCACGGCCACGATCCACTGACTGCCTTGCCGCGTAGGACCGAGCAAGCGCGCCGGCTCGCCCGAGCCCGGGAGCTGTCTCCATTCCGTCGCGATGCCCGTGGCCAGCGCGCGATCCACCTTCGGCGCGCGCACGACCGAGCCGTCCGCTTCGATCCGGAACGTACCGCGCGCCGGGGCCACAGTCGTCGCGCCGCCGACCAACGCACGCGATACGCGCGCCGCTTCATTGGAAGCGCGCTCTGCGAGCGCAGCGAGTTGCGACTCGATGGAAGTCCGCCGTTCCGTGAGCTCGGCGCGCGCCGCGCGTCGCGCATCGTCGGCATGCCGATCGAGGCTCAGCACGATGAGCCGTGCACCGGCGAGCAGCACGACGAGGAGCACACATACCGTGGGCAACCACGCGGACGTGCGACTCAGTAGCGGCAGCTTCATCGCACGGCACTACCGTTCAGATACACGGCGCCACTCAGCGTGACCATCGTGCGCTTCAAGTCGCCAAGCTCGAGATAGTCCGCGAGCAGTGTGACGTCGACTCGGGAAAACGGTTTGGTCACGCCGATGTAACCCTCGTTCGTGTCCAGGCCCGTCCCGGGAATGGGCACGCCGGTTTGTCCGAGGACGACGGGGGTTGCCCGACCGCTCGCGCCGCCGGCAAACACATTCACCCACTTGCCGTAGTAGTCGCCGCGCACCGTCCAGAGTTTCGTGCCGAGCGTGTGCGGGCTCGTCGATTGCGAGAATGCGGCTTGCATCAGGAATCGCGGCCCGAAGAGATACTGCACGCCCAGCTTGGGCAGGTTGCCGTGCGTGCGATCGATGTCGATCTGCCGGTCTTCGAGCTGAAACGCGAGGTGTGTCGTGACGTTCTGCACCAGTCCCAGCACGTACGTCGCGTACGTGAACGAATGCAGATCATCATCACCACCGCCGCCGCGGATCTCGCCATAGACGTTCGAGCGGAACCTCGTGGGCCCGTATCCCTTCGCGGCAGATAGCGTGCCAAAGGTCCATCGCGTGTCCCCGAGACGTTGGTGCTCGGCTGCGGCACCGACCACGGCGCTGGACTTGAACGTGTGCAGCCAGCCGAGCGCGGCCCCGCCGCCATCGGCGGCGCCGTCCCAGTCCACTCCGGTACCCATGAACGTGATCTTGTCCGTCGCCGGTTGCGGGGGCGCGGCCCGCGTCGGGCAGGCCAGCACCGCAGTCAGAGCGACCCAGACGAAAGCGATCCGGTGCGTCACGTTCCGCGTCATGGCTGTACCGATGTCGCGCCGATGAAGGTGGCGCGCGTCATGGCCGTGTCCTGATCGCCCGCGCGGCCCACCGGCAGGAAGGCGATCACCTGAATCTTTTCCTCCTCTCCCGGCAGCGGTATCGGCGAGAGGGTCACCTGAAACACGCGCGGCGGTATCTGCATGAGCATGCGCCGCTTGCCGGTGAGCTGCGGCTGCCACCAATTGCCCGGCAGGCCGCCCGCCGCGAGCACCGCTCCGGCTTCGCTCCCCGCTTCGACCGTGGGGAAGAGCGTCGTCGCCTGCCGGTTGAACGCAAGGACGCGGCCGCGCGCATCAATGATCAGCGCGGCGGAGTCCGATGCCTCGAGCGCCGCGCGGCGAATGAATTCGTCGGTCGTGTCGATAATCAGCAGCAACGCGAATCGCCGGCCGCGTTGCGCGACGTGCTGGACGCGCACGTCGGTCACGCGTAGCTGCTCGCCCACGCGGATCATCGCGAGAGGCGCGATGCCACCGAAGCCGGCGATCAACTCCTGCACCACCTCGGGATAGGAGAAGCGAATCGCTTGAAACAAGTCGCTTCCGACGAGCTGCGTGTCGAGCTCGCAGAAGCTCGGGGTGACCTGAGCGCTCGCGCAGATGACCTGCGACGTATCCGCATCGACCAGCACTACCGGAACGGGCAGTTGCTCGATCAGCGCGGTCCACAGCTCCTCGCCGCGCTGTGCGTCGGCGCGCGCGGCCGCCGCGTGGGCGTACATGCGCTCGAACACGGTTCCGAGATGCTCGGCCGCAATCGCGCACGCGATCATGAAGATCGCGAACACCTGCAGCATCACGAGGAAGTAGGCGGAGGGTGCATAGAATCCCGGGAACGGCGCGCTGCCATAGCCCGCGTCACCGCTGAACAGCTCGTCCACGATCGGCCCGATCCCTTGCAGGCCGCTCGCGTACCAGCGCATCTCGGCGCTCTCCACGACAGCGACGACCACCACGACGGCGATCGCGAGCAAGGCCATCGCGTACGGCTGCCAGCGCGAGATGAATACCGCACCGATCACCGGCAGCGCGAACACGGCGAGGAACATCGGGTTCTGCAGGCCGCCCGTGTGCGACCAGATGTAGCCGACGCATATGATCCCGAGCGCATGCAGCGCGCCGAGGCCGCGCGTATGCCAGCGCGTCCGCGGCCGCCCCGGCGCCGACGCCATCGAAAACGCGACGTGCAGTGCGCCCAGCGCGAGCAAGCCGAACGCGGCGTGTGCCAGGTCGATCTGGAACGTGCTGATCAGCCACGGCAGCGCGGTGGCCAGCAGAATCGAGAAGATCGCCAGCAGCCAAATGTCGTCGAGCAGATGCACGCGCGGATCGCGCCACGCCGGCGCCGGCAGCAAGACCGTTTCGTCCGCCCCGGCTTTCATCTCGCGCTCGTCGAGTTGACGACCGCCTTCGAGCGGACCGCGCCGGCCGTGTCGGGCGCGCCGAAGGTGTTGTTGTCGAGATAGGGGTGCGAGGTAATTTTCGCACCCTGCGGCGGCTGGAAGTCCTCGACGTGCAGCGCCAGCGCGCGCGGCCGGAGCACCTGATTCCGCCGCAGGATCGGCGAATCGCCGATCACGTCGATGCCGTTGAACTTCGGCTGGATCACGGTGTTCTCGACCGCGGTGCTCGGACCTTGCGCATCGCCGAGCACGAATGCCATGCCGTAGCCGCAGTTGTGCATGCGGTTGTTGCGCACGAGCGTGTTGCCCGAGCCGCGCACCATGACGCCGTAGGCGGTGATGCCGTCGAGCTCGTTGTTCTCGATGACGGCCGCCCGCGCGTTCTCCGCTACGATGCCCATCGCGGCGCCGCCCGTGATGCGATTGCCGCGAACGACGGCGCCGGCGCCGACCAGATGCACGGCCGCTTCGTGCGCATTGATCACCTCATTGCGCTCGATCAGCACGGAAATATTCCCGACGACCATTCCGGTGCGATCGCCAGTCAGCTTGTTGTCGCGTACGGCGATCGGCGTGGGCGCGGAATCCGGCGCGCTCCGCACCGCCCAGATCGCGGCGTCGCGGCTGTTCGAGAATTCGTTCTTGCCGACCGATGTGTTGCGCAGTGAGCCCGCGAAGCGCACGCCGATGCGATCCTTCACGAAGCGATTGCGCTCCAGCAGGATGTCGCCCGCGTTCTCGGCGACATCGACGCCCACGTCGCACGAATCGATCGTGCTCGAAGTGAGTCGAAAGCGCGCCGCGCGCAGGAGAACCGCCGCGCCGCTGCAGTTGCGGATGCGCACTCCTTCGATCGACGTGTTGGGTGCGGCGATATCGAGCACCGTCGAGCTCATGAGCCGTTGGGCATCGATCTCGGTGCCCTCTTTCCGGGCGACGATCGAGAGCCCGTGCGCCGTGACGATGGGCGGCAACGCGGTTTCGAGCACGATGCGCGGAACCTGAAGCGAGATCGTCGCGCCCTCTTTGGCGGACGCGACGACAAACAATGCTTCCCGCAAGCTGCCCGCCCCGCCATCCGCACCGCTCGTGACCACGGCGGTGACGCCGCTCGTCGCAGGCGCGGGCTGCAAATGGCTCTGCTGATACCACCAGCCGCTGGCTGCGACGATGGCCAGCACCACCAGCACACCAATCGCTACGCCTACGCGACGACTCGTTCGCATCATCTCTCCTCAAGCACCGCTGCCACGTGACGCGCGCTCGAGCACGAACACGGCGTGCCACGAGCGATTCGTTGCGTACCGCCCGAAGCACACATCGATTGGCAGCGACAGCGCGGTCGCAACCGTGCTCGCGACCATCGCAAGCCGCCGCGGCAGGCGCCGTAGGTGCGGAAGCAGCTTGTAGCGGAAAGGCGCCGGGTCC
>DASZSS010000040.1:0-4140 GCA_035548535.1 Steroidobacteraceae bacterium | reverse complement strand
GAGGTCCACAAACCACAGAATCCAGTCCAAGCGCAAGCCTCGCCGTACCGATGAAGGCCCGACAGCTTACGCGAAAAACGAAAGGCCCCGCGCAAGCGGGGCCCGTCGGGTCAGCCATCGGGGCCCAAACCCCTGGAAAGTCACAGGCTATTTGTGGACGGCGAGCGGGTCGGTCCGCGCCACGCGCCCGGGGAACTGCTGGTGCGACTTCAGCGTGTCGAGCGCGAGCTGGATCTCGCGATCGCGCGCGGCGAGCGGCAAGCTCGGCTTGCTGCTCACGCGGATGTCCGCCGGCGCGAGCTCCGGCCCCTCGGCAATGATGTCGGGGTTGATGCCCTTGCCGTGGATCGAAACGCCCGAGGGCGTGTAGTAGCGCGAGGTCGTGAGCTTGATGGCGCCGCCGTGAGACAGCGGCATCACGGTCTGAACGGAGCCTTTGCCGTAGGTCTTGTGACCGATGAGCTCGGCGCGATTGTGATCCTTCAGCGCGCCGGCCACGATTTCCGCGGCGGACGCCGAGCCGCCGTTGACCAGCACCACGAGCTCCGCGCCGTCGATCAGGTCACCGGGCGTGGCTTCCATCCGAAAGCGCGCGTCGGGCGTGCGGCCATCCGCCGTGACGATCACGCCGTCGTTCAGGAACGCGTCGGCGACGGCGACGCCGGCTTCGAGCACGCCGCCGGGATTGTTGCGCAGGTCGAGCACGAGCCCGCGCAGACCCTTGGGATTGTCACGCTTGATCGTCGCAATGGCGCGCGCAACATCGTCCGCGGTGGTTTCGCTGAAGCTCGTGATGCGCACGTAGCCGTAGCCGGGCTCGAGCGTCGTCCCGGAGACGCTGCGCACGTCCACCTTCGCGCGGCGCAAGGAGAAATCCAGCAGCTCACCCGTCGTCGGGCGGCGCACCGTGAGATGCACGTGGCTTCCGGCGGGGCCGCGCATCTGGGCGATGGCGCCCGCGAGATCCGCGCCGACATCCTTGCCGTCGATCTTCACGATCAGATCGCCCGACTGCATGCCGGCTTGGTCGGCCGGCGAGCCCTCGATGGGCCGCAGCACCTTGACCGCCGAATCCTCGGCGACCACCTCGATGCCCACGCCCGGATACGAGCCCATGGTCGAGAGGCGAATCTCTTCGAACTCGTCGTTGTCCAGGTAAGCGGAGTGCGGATCGAGCGCGGCCACCATGCCGCGGATCGCCTTCTCCATGAGCACCTTGTCGTCGACGTCGTCGACGTACTCGCGCTTGATGCGCTCGTAGACTTCCGCGAAGAGCCGCGCCTGTTCCCAGGGCAGCTGCGCGGGGGGTTGCACGGCGACCTCCGGCCGCCGCTCGGCTTTTACATCGCCGGCGATGGCACCGGAGAAACCAAAGATCGCTCCCGCGACGAGAGCGATCAGCGTGCGCGATCGCATCATCAACTTTGCTCTCAGACCCCCAAACGAGCACCCGGAATACTACAGGCGCGCGCCATGGGTCAATCGTCGAACGCTACGAATTCCGCCGATTGGGACACAGGTCCGACGGGCGGCACGGCCGGCCGCTCAGCGCATATTGGCCGTGCGAAGCGCAGGCAGACTGTCGTCGCTGCACGTCACCGGTGCGGCGGCGGACGCAAGCAACGGCAGCTCGGCGAGCACCTCGCCGAAGGGGACCGGGTAGCCGATCGCGAAGCCCTGGCCGTAATCCACACCGATGGCGGCGATCCGCTGGCGAATTTCTTCCGTTTCGACGTATTCCGCAACTGTCGCGATCGACATACTGCGGGCGAGCTGGGCAATCGCGCTGACCATGGAGTCGGCGCGCACGTCCTTCAGGATGTCGCGCACGAAGCTGCCGTCGATCTTCAGCGTCGTGACCGGGAGCTGGCGCATATACGAAAGCGACGAGAGACCCGTGCCGAAGTCGTCCAACGCCACTCCGCAGCCGAGACCGCGCAGCCGTTCCATCAGCGTCTGCGCGCGCGCCATGTTCGCCACGGTGGCCGTTTCGGTGAGCTCGAAGGTGAACACGGAGGGATCGAGGCCGCTCGCCGCGATGCGCTCGAGCAGGAAGTCGCCGAAATCGTCGTCGTTCAGGGACTGACCGGAGAAGTTGATCGCGAAGCCTACGGCGCGGCCGTTGAGCAGCTCCGCGTACGGCTTCAGTGAGGCGATCGCCTGGTCGATGACCGAGCGGTCGATCGTAGGCATTAGCTGATAGCGGTTAGCAGCCGACAGGAAACGATCGGGGCCGAGCGTCCGGCCGTCCTCATCGATCATCCGCAGCAGCAGCTCGTAGTAGGGGCGTGCGTTCGCCGCCGCATTCATCGGCGTGATGAGCTGCGCGTAGAGCCGAAAGCGATTCTCGGCGATGGCATCGCGCAGGCGCGCGGCGATGTTGATGTCCGTGAATCGGCGCACCATGCTGAGATCGCTGGAGTGGTACGTCTCCACGCGATTGCGTCCGCGATCCTTCGCCGCCTTGCAGGCCGTTTCGGCCGCGGCGAGCGAGTGCATCAATTCGCCGGATTCGGTGTCGAGCGCCGCCACGCCGATGCTGATCGAGACGTGCATCCGCGCTTCGCCGTGCATCGTGCCAAGCTGTTCGACGCCTTCGCGGAGCGATTCGGCAAACTGCGCGGCGTCCTCGAGCGCCGTCGGCAGCAGCACCGCGAACCGGTCGCCCGAGATGCGCGCGCCGAATGCGTCGGGCGGCAAGCGCCTGCGAATGAGCTCGCCGAGCTGACCGATGACGCTGTCGCCGATGTGCATGCCGAAGTGATCGTTGATCACGTGGAGCTGATCGGTGTCGATGTACAGCGCACTCCAGGGCGCGTTCTTCTTCGCCGCGCCGACGACGGCGCGCACCCGCCTCTCGAACGCGGGACGTGTGTAGAGCCCGCTCATCGCGTCGTAGTTGCTCTCGATGACGCTGTTCGCCTTGCGCGCGAGGATGCCGCCGACCCGGGCATCGCGCGCCGAGAACTCGGGCGCGCCGAGCTCGCGGAACATCGCGAGGATGCCCGCGCTCTTGCCGTGGGGCTGCGCAAGCGGGCACGAGAGAATGCGGTAGGGCAGAGTGGCTCCGTCTACGGTGCCGTTCAACTTGTTGATGATGACCGGCTCGCGACGCATCTGCCCCATCTTGAGGAGCTGCCGATGCGTGCGCGCGATGAGCTGGTTGTTCGCCGCGGCGTGCTCGCCCGTGCTCCGCAGGAGCACGATGCCTTTGTCGGGCACGATCAGCGCCGCTGTCGCGCACCGCAGATGCTCGAGCGCCTGCTGCACGATGCCTTTCAGCTCGTCCTCTTCGCTGCCGGACCCCGGTCCCCGCATCGCATCGCTCAGCAACAGCTCGAGATCGCGATCGAGCGCCGTCACCGTTCCCGTGAGATCGTCGATCAGTGCGCGCGCGAGCAGATCGCGCCGCATGCACTCGAGCGCCGGTCGCAGGAACGCGTGCGCGAGCGAGAAGCCGCGGCCGGTGGAATCGATCGCGCCGTTGCCGCGGCACACGATCGCCAGGATCGCCAGGAGGTCGCCGTTGTCGTTGCGCAGCCAGCAGGCGTACACGGGCGTCGTGCCGCCGAGGACCCGCAGCTCACCCGCGCCGGAGCGATCGGCTCGCGCGGTCGGCAGCAGCTCCTCGATGAGCTGCACGAGGTCCGGCCCGATGGTCGTCTCGCTGGTCCAGCGCATCTCGCCGGCGGCATCGAAGATCGTGACGCTGCTCGTGCGCGGCAGCAGCGCGCGGATGACTTGTACATACGGCTCGAACGAGCCCCATGCCGCCGCCCGCTCGGTGCCGCTCCGCCCATCCTTAGTCATTTTCTGATACAGGTCGTCTGAGTGGCTTGGACCCGCACCTTCTCAGATACAGGCGGCGGAAAGGTTGCGCGAGTTGGCGAAAGCGCGATGCGTCCGGTACCGGACGTTGCCTCCCTCGCGATGTGACTTAATGGCGGGGGCTATCCCCTAGCCAAGGACGGGTGCTCAGCGGCCGAGGCGCGCGCGGCCCGACGCGCATCTAGCGTCGCGCGGGCGGGGCGAGTCGGCGAGCGGGGGTGAGCTGCGCGGCGCGCGGACCGACACGCCCTCATGCGGCGTACCGCCGGGCGCGTGTGCCGTCGGGCGTGAGTGCGTGGGGCGCAAGTGCCG
>DASZSS010000039.1:0-3748 GCA_035548535.1 Steroidobacteraceae bacterium | reverse complement strand
GTACAGCGAGCCGAGGTACACCTGCATCGTCTGGAAGATGTCGGACAGCTTCACGTCCTGCTGCTTCGCCTTGATGCGATCGATGTTCACCTTGAGCTGCGGCACGTTCACCTGATACGAGCTGAACACGCCGGCGAGCGCCGGGTTCTGGTAGGCCTTGTTGATGACCTCCTGCGTCGCCTGATAGAGCGCATTCGGGCCGAGCGAGGCGCGGTCTTCGATGTGCAGCTTGAAGCCGCCGAACGTGCCCATGCCTTGCACCGAAGGCGCGGGGAACACGCCGACGAAGGCTTCCTGGATCGCGCCGAACTTCTGGTTCAGCGCAGCCACGATGCCCATCTCGGACGTTTCCGGCGTCGTGCGCTTGTTGAAGTCGTCGAGCTTGAAGAACGACATGCCGCTCGAGGGGCTGGCGTTCAGCGTGCTCGTCGACATGCCGGCGAACTGCACCACGCCCGTGATGCCCGGCTGAGCCAGGCCGATCGAGCCGATGGCGCGCGTCACTTCCTCCGTGCGATCCAGAGAGGAGGCCGGAGGCAACTGCGCCACCGCGACGACGTACTGCTTGTCCTGCAGCGGAATGAATCCGCCCGGAACGGCCTGGAAGCCGAAGTACGTGAGCACGATGAGCCCACCGTACACGGCCAGTGCGATGCCGCCACGTCGAAGCACCGTCACGAGCCCGCGCGAGTACGCGTTACCCGTTCTCGTGAAGCCGCGGTTGAATGCGCCGAACGGACGGTGCAGCACCTTGTGCATCACGCGCGAGAGCCAGTCGGTCTGCTGATCGTGGGGCTTCAGCAGCGCTGCCGCGAGCGCTGGACTCAGCGTCAGCGAGTTGAAGGCCGAGATCACCGACGAGATCGCGATGGTGAGCGCGAACTGGCGATAGAACTCACCCGTCAGGCCGCTGACGAAGGCCACCGGCACGAACACCGCGCACAGCACGAGCGTGATCGCGATGATCGGGCGACTCACCTCGTTCATCGCCACTTTGGTGGCTTCGGCGGGCGGCAGCCCTTCGGCGATGTGGCGCTCGACGTTCTCCACGACGACGATCGCGTCGTCGACGACGATGCCGATTGCGAGCACGAGCCCGAACAGCGACAGCGTATTGATCGAGAACCCAAAGGCGAGCAGCACCGCGAACGTGCCGATCACCGAGACGGGCACCGCGACCAGCGGAATGATCGACGCGCGCCAGGTTTGCAGGAACAGGATGACGACGAGCACGACCAGCGCGATCGCTTCGAGCAGGGTGTGCAGCACCGCTTCGATCGACTGCTGCACGAATTCGGTGGTGTCGTAGATGATCGTGTACTCGACACCGGCCGGGAAATTCTTCTTCAGCTCCTCCATCGTCTTGCGCACGTTCTTCGCAAGCTCGAGCGCGTTGGAGCCGGGCGCCTGGGAGATGGGCAGCGTGACCGCGTTCTTGTTGTTCAGCAGGCCGCGCAGAGCGTAGTCCGCCGCGCCCAGCTCGACGCGCGCGACGTCGCCGAGGTGCACGATTTGCCCGTTCTCGCCCGTCTTGATGACGATGTCGCGGAACTGATCTTCGTCCTCGAGGCGGCCCATGGAGTTGAGCGCCACCTGGAAGTCGGCCGTGTGACCCGGAGGCGCGCCGATCTGGCCGGCGGCGACCTGCACGTTCTGCTCACGGATCGCGTTCACGACGTCGCCCGTCGTGAGATTGCGGACGGCGAGCTTCTCCGGATCGAGCCACACGCGCATCGAGTAATCGCCGGCGCCGAAGATGCGCACTTCGCCCATGCCGGGCAGACGGGCCAATACGTCGCGGATGTTCAGCACCGCGTAGTTACGTAGATACAGAGTGTCGTATCGGCCATCGGGCGAGGTGATGTTGATGGCCATCATCAGGTTCGGCGAGCTCTTGATGGTGGTCACGCCGAGATCGCGCACTTCTTGCGGCAAGCGCGGCAGCGCCTGCGACACGCGGTTCTGGACCTGCACCTGCGCGCGATCGATGTCCGCGCCGATCTTGAAAGTCACCGTGAGCACGAGCGTGCCATCCATGGCCGCCTGCGAGGACATGTACATCATGTCCTCGACCCCGACGATCGCCTGCTCGAGCGGCGACGCCACCGTCTCCGCGATCACCTGCGGATTCGCGCCGGGGTATTGCGCGCGCACCACCACCGAGGGCGGCACGACTTCCGGATACTCGCTGATCGGGAGCTGGAAGAGCGCGATCGCGCCCGCGATCGTGATGAACGCCGATAGAACGGCCGCGAAGACCGGCCGTTCTATGAAGAAGTGAGAAAGTTTCACCGCAGTGACTCCGCCGCGTTGACGGCGAGCAGGCCACCCACCGCACGCTTTTCACCCATTGCGACTTGCTCGGGCGCGACCTGGACGCCGGGACGCACGCGCTGCAGACCATTCACGACGACGAGGTCGCCGGCGTTCAGCCCCTCGCGCACGACGCGCAGGCCGTTGACGAGCGGCCCGAGCTTCACCGGCCGGTACTGCACCTTGTTGTCCTTATCCAGCGCGAACACGAACCGCACGTTCTGGTCCGTGCCGATCGCGCTGTCGTTCACGAGCAGTGCCGAGTATTCGGGGCTGCCGACGAGCTTCACGCGCGCGAAGAGGCCCGGCGTGAAGCGGCGATCCTTGTTGTCGAGGAGCGCGCGGGCGCGGATGGTGCCAGTCTGCGGATCGAGCGCGTTGTCGATGAAGACCAGCTTGCCTTCGTGCGGCGTGCCTTGCTCGTCCGCCAGCCCGACCCACACGGGCGTGTCCTTTGCGCCGCTTTCGCCCTTGCGCGCGAGCGCGGCTTGTTTGAGATACACCTGCTCGTCGCCTTCGAACTCAACATAGATTTTGTCGACCGACACCACCCGCGTGAGCAGCGTTTGCCCGGCCATCACGAGATTGCCTTCGGTCACTTCCTCGCGGCTCACCACGCCGTCGATGGGCGACCTAACCTGTGTGAAGGCGAGATTCAGCGCCGCCTGATCGAGCGCGGCGGACGCGGCCTGGACATTGGCTTCCGCCTGCTCGTTGCCGGCGACGCGCGCGTCGAATTCCTCGCGCGAGATCGCATGCTGCTCGAGCAGCTTCACCGCGCGCTCGCGCTCGGATTTGCTCAGCGCGAGCTGCGTGCGCGCCCGTGCAAGCTCCGCTTGCGCGCGCTTGAACTCGGCCTGATAGGGACGCTGATCGATGGTGAAGAGCACATCGCCCTTCTTCACTTCCTGGCCCGCGACCAGGGACACCTTGGAGATGTAGCCGGTGACGCGGGGGCGCAGCTCGACACGCTCGACCGCGACGAACTTGCCGGTGAACTCATCGAAGTCCGTGACCTGACGCTGGATCACCTGCGCCACCGTCACATGCGGCGCTTGTTGTGCGGCCGCGGCCGGTGCGGCTTCGTTGCGCGCGCAGCCCGCAAGCACGAAAACGGCAGCAGCGAAAACCGGAACGAGGATTGCTGACGAGCGTTGCATGAGACCTCAACCTTTCCCGAGTCGATTGATGAAGGCGCACATCCGTGCGCGATTGGGGAAGCGCAGTGTGGTCGCGTGCATGCGCACCGAACATTCATCCGGCGGGTAGCGGCAACGGCACCCGCGGATAGGCGGGGCGCTCCCTCGTAAGGGAGAGTACGTGTTCGAGCTTCTGCGGATGGGGCAACAACAGCGCTGCGAGCAGCATTTCGGATCTGTCGCGGGGCACGACGCGCACGGTTACGGCGCGTGTGCTCCCATCGAGAGCATCACGA
>DASZSS010000038.1:0-2143 GCA_035548535.1 Steroidobacteraceae bacterium | reverse complement strand
CGCGTGAGCCGGCCACGCGGCGCAGGCGGCGAGCGCCAGCGTCACGGAGCGGATCCACGCGGACAGTTTCAGAAGGTTCACGATTCGGGCGTTCTGCATGAGCGATTCAGTCCTGTGGCTTGAAACGGATCTCGAGCTCGCGCTCGAAGAGCGCCGGGTCCGGCGGCGGCGGCAAGGGCGACGCGCGGATCACCGCGTCCTCGATCGACTGGCGTACGGCGGCATCGCCGTTGCAATCGCCCACCTTCACGCTCGTCACCGCGCCCCCGGGCACTTGGGTGACGTGGACCACGCAATCGATCCCGGGTTTCGCGGACGGCGGCCGAATCCACGCACGCTGGATCCGATTGGCGATCTGGCCGATCCAGCTCGACATGGCGCTGCTCGAGCGCAACGCGTTCAGGCGCTCCTCGGCTTCGAGACTGCGGCGCAGATCGGCCTCGCGCGCCGCGCGCGCCTTTTCCTCTTCGGCCTTGCGCTTTGCCTCCTCCGCCTTGCGCTTCTCTTCGGCCTGGCGTTTGGCCTCGGCGATGCGCTTCTGCTCCTCTTCCTCCTGCCGCTTGCGCTCGGCCTCCTCGCGCGCCCGCTGCTCGGCGGCGGCCTTCTCCTCCGCCTCCTTCTTCTCGAGCGCAATGCGCGCCTCTTCGGCACGCCGCGCCTCTTCCTGCCGCTGCCGCTCTTCCTGCTCGCGCTGCGCCACTTCCTCCGGCGTCGGCGACGGCGGGCCCACCTCCTCGGCAGGCTCGGGTGGCGGCGGTTCGGGCTCCGGCGGCGGGGAGAGCGGCGTTGCGGCCGGCTTCACCGGTTGCAGGTCCTGCTCGCTCACCACGGTGCCCTCGATGGCGAGCGTGGGAGTCACCGGCTTCGACTGCTTCTGATAAGCGTAGAAGCCGTAGGCGAGCGCGCCGATCACCGCGGCGTGCAGCAATATCGCCTGCGTGAGGCCAATCCAGCGATCGCTCTTGCGTTCGATCATCCAGCGGTACCCGCTCCCACTCAGCCCGTCGTACCGCGCTTCGCGCCGGGCTTGCGGTCTTGGTCCAGCGCATCGGTGACGAAGCCGACCTTCTTGGCACCGGAGTGCTGCAGGATCACCATCGCCGCGACCACGCGACCGTAGGGAATCGTTTCGTCCGCCTTCACCAGCACGGCGCGCTCGGGCGCGCGGCGGAGGGCCGCGGCGACGCGTGCACCGACCGTGTCCTCGTCAATCGGCGCATTCGGCGACCCACCGACATTCAGGTAGAGCCTGCCGGCCTTGTCGATCGAGAGCACCAGCGGCTCCTGCGCTTCGGGGGGCAGCGGCTCCGCGCCCGCCTTCGGCAAGTCCACCTTGATTCCCTGCGCCAGAAGCGGCGCCGTCACCATGAAGATGATCAGCAGGACGAGCATGACGTCGATGTACGGCACGACGTTGATCTCGCCCATCAGCCTGCGACCGCGTGTGAGTTGCGCCATGGCTCAGACTCCGTGGACGGCTGCGGCCGCGCCGCTCGCCTGCGCATTGCTGCCCGGTGTGCGGGAAACGTGGCGTTGCAGGATGGTGGAGAACTCCTCCATGAACGCGGCGTAGCGCACTTCGAGCCGCCCGACCTGATCGGCGAAGCGGTTGAATCCCACCACCGCCGGGATGGCCGCGAAGAGGCCGACTGCCGTCGCGACCAGCGCTTCGGCGATGCCGGGCGCCACCATCGCGAGCGTCGCCTGCTGCACGTTCCCGAGCCCGGTGAAGGCATTCATGATGCCCCACACCGTGCCGAAGAGGCCGACGTACGGGCTCGTCGAGCCGACCGTCGCAAGCGTCGCGAGGCTGTGCTCGAGACGATCGATCTCTTTCAACTGCGCCACGTGCATCGCGCGTCGCGAGCCTTCGAGAATCTGCTCCGACGGGATGCCGCCCTGCGCGCGCAGCCGCGCGAACTCGCGGAAGCCGAACTCGAAGATGCTCGCCATGCCGGTCGCGCCGCCGCGCGCTTCGATGCCGCGATAGAGCTGCGAGAGATCCCCGCCCGACCAGAAGTGCTGCTCGAAGCTGTCCGCCTCGCGCCGCGCGCGGTTGATGACGAGGCGCTTCCGGAAAATGATCGCCCACGAGACGAGCGACGCGAGCGCCAGCATCCCGATGACGATCTGCACCGGAATC
>DASZSS010000037.1:0-13196 GCA_035548535.1 Steroidobacteraceae bacterium | reverse complement strand
CACGGACTGCGATCGCGACACCCTCCTCGTGATGGCGCGGCCGCGCGGACCCGTATGCCACACCGGCACGGCAACCTGCTTCGGGGACGAGAAACTCTCGCATGCGGAACGCCTCGCCTTTTTGGGCGCCCTCGAAGGGGTCATCGAGAAGCGCATCGCGGACCGGCCCGAAGGCAGCTACACGGCGCGCCTCTATGCGCAGGGCGCGAAGCGCATCGCGCAGAAAGTGGGCGAGGAAGGCCTTGAAGTCGCGCTCGCGGCCGTCGCCGAGCCGGACGAGAAGGTGATCGCCGAGTCGGCGGACCTCATCTTCCATCTGCTCGTGCTGCTGAAGAGTCGCGGCGTTTCGCTCGAGCGTGTCGCGCGCGAGCTCGAAGCGCGCCATACCGAGAAGAAGCCCGGCTAAGATCTCCGGGGCGTCGTGGCCTGCGCCGTGCTTGGGCTTCATTTCAGTGCTGGGCCGACGGTCGCAGGCAACGTTCGCGTCGCTGTCGCCGTAATCGGGCAGGTCGGAGCCGAGATCCCTCCTGGCGGGGTCCGCTCTTCCCTACTCGCCACCCCTCGCTCAGGAGGTAGTCGCTGCAATTCCCCCTAGCGCGGCGAGGCTTGGTTCGCGTGCTGATACGCCTCGGTGGCTTCGAGTACGCGGCCGCGAATCCGCAGCGCATCGCCCACGAGGCGCCACGCGGCGGACTGCGCGTTCGGATCGCCGACTGCCAGCGCGACGGCCTTGCGCCCCATGCTCTCCGCCTGTGAGGTGTTCCCTTCCGCGAGGTGCACCTGGCCGAGCTCGATCCACAGCAGCGGATTATTGGGCTCGATGCGCAGCGCGCGCTCGACCGTCGCCGTGGCCGCGGGGAAATCGCCCTTGCCCGATTGCGCGTGCGCCTGCTTCACGAGCGCCGCCGACGCGGAGCTCAATCGAAACTGCTTCTGCGGCTGCGTAGGCGCCGGCGGTGGCGGTGGGACCGGTTGCGGTTGCGGCTCCGGCGTGCCCGGAGCGGGCTGCGGCGTGCCGGGCTGGCTCGGTGGCGGAGAAGGTCGCGATACGGGCGGTCCGACGAGCGACTGACACGCGACGAGCAACGACGCCGCGAGTGCGAGCGCGATGCTGGACGAGGAATGGCGCAGATTCATGCCCACATCATAAGCCGCGGCGCGCGCGCGTTCAGCGGCGGATCATGTCGCGCAACCACTCGCCCGCGCGATCGAGGAAGCCTTGCGCTCCATTTGGCCCGCAGCCCGGCTTGAACGGCGGCTCGCTGCCGACGGGCAGCGCGACGGTGACCACGTCCTCCCCGCATCCCGGCGCCGCGCGCAGCCCCGTCGTGAACTCGATGGGCACGTCGACGATGTCTTCGGGCACCGGCGGGCTCCGTGAAGTCGTATGCAGCGACGCCATGAGACGCGCCCAGACCGTGAGCGCCCCCGAGGAGCCGGTGAATTCGGTGGGGCTGTTGTCGTCGTACCCGACCCAGACGACCGCGAGATGCGAGCCCGAGAAGCCTGCGAACCAACTGTCGCGCTGATCCGAAGAGGTTCCCGACTTGCCCGCCACGACCAAATTCGGCGGCAATACGCCGCGCGCCGCGCGCCCGGTGCCGCGCTCCATCACGAGCTCGAGCATGCGATTTAGCTGGTAGACGGACTCCGAATCCGCCACCTGGCTCACTTCGAGCGGGAAAGCGCGCAGCGGCTTGCCATCTGCGCTGATCACAGCGCGCACCGCACGCAGCGGCGTGCGGAACCCGCCGTTCGCGAGACCGCCGTAGAGCTGCGCCGCTTCGATGGGCGTGACGCTCACCGACCCGAGCAGCATCGAGGGCACTTCGACCGGCTTGCGGCTGAGGCCGAAGTCCATGAGCGTTCTCGTCACGTTCGGCAGACCGACGTCGAGTCCGAGCCCGACCGTCGCCAGGTTCAGCGACTCCGCCAGCGCGCGCGCGACCGGCACCGGGCCGTAGACCTCCTTCGTGAAGTTCACCGGCCGCCAGTGCGTGCCGTTGCGGAGCTGCACGTCAACGGGCTCGTCCTGGATGATCGTCGCCGCCGTGTACTTCTTCGTTTTCAGCGCCGTGAGATACACGAAGGGCTTCACGAGCGAGCCCATGGGGCGCACGGCGTCGAGCGCGCGATCGAAGCCGTTGTAGCCGACGCGACGCCCGCCCACGATTGCGATGACGTCGCCGCTTTGCGGAGTGGTCACGACGACGGCCCCTTCTAGCGGTTGGCTGTTGTCGTTCTTCGCGGCGCGCTTCTTCACCGCGGCGGCGTGCGCGCGATCGAGCCGCGCGAGCTCGTGCTCGAGCGTCTGCTCCGCACTCTCCTGCGCGCGCGGATCGAGGTTCGTGAAGATGCGCAGGCCCGCCTGCGTCAGCTCTTCCTCTTTGTAGTCACGGCGCAAGGTCCGGCGCACGAAGTCGAGATACGCCGGGTAGTAACCGCCCGAGCTGCGCTGGAGCACGCCGAGCGGCCGTTTCGCCGCGGCTTTCGCGGCCGCGTCGCTGATCACACCCTGCTCGGCGAGGATCTTGAGCACGAGGTTGCGCCGGGCGAGCACGCGCTGCGGCCGCCGGCGCGGATCGTAGTAGGACGGTCCGCGCACCACCGCGACGAGCAGCGCCACTTCGGACAGGTCGAGCTCGGCGAGCGGCTTGCCGAAATAGAACTGGCTCGCGAGACCGAACCCGTGCACGGCGCGCTGGCCGTCCTGCCCGAGATAGATCTCGTTGATGTAGGCGTTCATCAAATCCGCTTTGGTGAAGTGCGCCTCGAGCGCGATCGCCATCACCGCTTCGCGAAACTTGCGGCTGAGCGTCTGATCGGTCGTGAGGAAGTAGCTGCGCACGAGCTGCTGCGTGAGCGTGCTGCCACCCTGCGCGATGCCGCCGGCGCGCAGATTCGCCCACATGGCGCGCGCGATCGCGCTCGGATCGATGCCGTGGTGCGTGTCGAACTTGCGGTCCTCGACGGCTTTCAGCGCCGCGGGCAGAAGTGGCGGCACCTGATCGGGCGTCACGACGATGCGGTCTTCGCCGTGTATCGGAAAGATGCTCCCGATGAGCAAGGGCTCGAGGCGCACGATCGGCACCTCCTCGCCCTTGCTGTCGCGGAGCGCGGTGATGGAAGTGGCGTCGGTGCTGATGGCGAGCACCTGCGCCGGCCGCGCCTCGTCGGCGAACTGCGCGGCACGCAGCGCGACGTCGATTCGCGAGCCCTGCCGTCGGTACGTGCCCGGCCGCTCGAGCTTCTCCACCTCGCGGTACTGCAGCCGCCGCAGCTCCTGCTCGACATCGTCGCCGGAGAGCGCGAGACCGGCGTACAGCTCGAGAGGCGCCGCGTAGACCTGCGCCGGCAGCGTCCAGCGCCGGCCCTCAAAC
The DNA here is from genome assembly GCA_035548535.1 of Steroidobacteraceae bacterium. Classification (GTDB taxonomy): domain Bacteria; phylum Pseudomonadota; class Gammaproteobacteria; order Steroidobacterales; family Steroidobacteraceae; genus JADGHX01. Next base: position 9,816 of record DASZSS010000037.1, on the reverse strand, counting down.
TGGCGCGTCACCATCCGATCGAGGTAGTAGCAGTAGATGCCGACGCCGGCGACGGCGACGCCGAGCAAGGCCAGCAGCGGAAGGAGAAGACGGCGGAGGAACGGGCGGCGCGACTTGGCCATCACTCGCTGAGCATCGCGCTACAGGCAGATCTCGACGGCCGGATCGCGCAGGTTGTAGTGCGAGCTCATCGCGTGTCCGTACGCACCGGCATTCGCGATCAACAGCACGTCGCCCTCGGCCGTGGGCGGCAGAAGGCGATCGTGCCCGAGGATGTCGGCGCTCTCGCAAATCGGACCGACGATGTTCACCAGCTCCGTCCCCGCCTCGTCGAGACGTGAGAGATTCACGATCTCGTGATATGCACCATAGAGTGCGGGCCGGATGAGCGAGTTCATTCCGGTGGCGAGGCCCACGTAGCGCACGCCGCCCTTCGCCTTCAACTGCGTGACGCGCGCGAGCAGGACGCCCGCGGCCGCGACGTAATAACGCCCGGGCTCCACCCAGATTTCGATGCCGCTGTTCTCAGCCTTGACCGCGGCCAGCACGGCGTCGAGCTTCGACAGATCGACACCCGGCTGATCCGCGCGCTCCGGTACGCCGAGCCCGCCACCGACGTTCACAATGCGCACATCGTGAAAACGGGCTGCGAGCCCGGCGAGCAGCGTCGCCGTCTGTTCCCAGTTGCGCACATCGAAGACGCCGCTGCCGTTGTGCGCGTGAAGCCCGACGATCTTCGCGCCGGCTCGTGCGGCGTGCTTCGCGAATTCGTCCATGTCCGCCACCGGCACGCCGAACTTCGAGTGCGTCCCGGCGGTGCGCACGTGATGGTGATGCCCGCGGCCCGTCCCGGAATCGACGCGCACGAAAATCTCACGGCCGCGGAACACCTCCGGCCATTTCTCGATCGCGTACGTGTTGTCGACGGTGACCTGCACGCCCTGCTCGAAGGCCCACACGTACTCCTCGCGCGGCGCGAAGTTGGGCGTGTACAGGATGTGCGCACGGTCGATCTTCGGCAGCACTTCGAGCACGCGCTCGACTTCACCTCGCGAGACGCATTCCGGATGGATACCCTCGGCATCGAGCGCGCGCAGGATCTCCGGATGCGGATTCGCCTTCATCGCGTAATGCGCGCGCGACACGGACGTCAGCTCGCGAACACTTCGCGCAGCCGCGCGGACGGATGCGAGGTCGTACACGTACGCCGACTGCCGGCCGTCCATCGCAGCGAGCAGCGTGTCGCGCTTCGTGCGCCACCAGGGCAGCGCGCGCGCCGCGCCGCCGGCAGCCGGTTTCGCGAATAGCTGATCCCACGTAGGCCCGAGCACGCGATCGCCGGGCACCGGCCGGATCAGCAGCTCGTGGAGCTGCTCGACGAGCCGGTCGCCCTGGTTCTCATCGACGACGAACGTGAAGTTGAGATCGTTGGCCGCCTGGCTCACGAGATAGATCTTCTGCTCGGCAAAGAGCGCGAACGCGTCGCCGAGCTGGTGCAGGATGGCGCGGATGTTGCGCCCAAGCAGGCTCACGGACGCGCACGGCCCGATCACCTGCACGCGGCACAGCTTCGAGAGATCGCTGACGAGCGCGTCGAGCAGGCTCTGATCGAGCGTGTTCGCCTGCGGATCGAGCGAGACGGTGACGTTCGTTTCCGAGGTCGAGATCAGGTCCACGGACATGCCGTGCTGCTTGAAGACCTGGAACGCGTCGGCGACGAACCCGACCTGATGCCACATGCCCGGACTTTCCATCGAGATCAGCGTGATGCCTTTCTTGATGGCGACGGCCTTCACCTGCGCGGCGCCGTCGCCCCCTTCGCCGGTGAGCACCGTGCCCTCGAAATCTGGCATCTGTGTGGCAAAAACGTACAGCGGAATGCCATATTGGCGTGCCGGCAGGATGCAGCGGGGATGCAGCACCTTCGCGCCGTTGCTCGCGATTTCCTGCGCTTCGTCGTAGTGGAGCGCGCGGAGCAGGCGCGCCGTGGGCGTCGAGCGCGGATTCGCGCTGAACATGCCCGGAACGTCCGTCCAGATTTCGAGCCGCGACGCGCTGAGTTTCGCGGCCAGGTAGGCGGCTGACGTGTCCGAGCCGCCGCGACCGAGCAGCACCGTGTTGCCGTCTTCGTCGCTGGCAATGAATCCCTGCGTGATCACGACGGGCGCGAGCGCGGCGAGCCGCTCCTGCAGCGCCGGGTCCGGCGCGAAGTTGCAGGTGGCGGAGAGCATGCTCGCCTTCGCGGAGGCGCCGCGCGCTTCGGCCCTCAGCATGGTGCGCGCATCGGCCCACTTCACGTCGATACCCTGCGTGGCGAGATAGCGCGCGCCGAGCTCCGTGGCCATGAGCTCGCCCGTCGACAAGACGCGCGCACGCGTCTTGTCGCTCACCTCGCCGACGAGCGCGACGCCGGCGGCGATCTGCTTCAGCTCGATGAAGTGGCGCTCGAGCTCCGGCCCGACGGGCACGCCGAGCTCGGCCGCGAGCTGGCGGTGACGGCTCTCGATGGCCGCCATCGCTTCGTCATGCTTCTGCTGAAACGCCGCATCGAGCAGCTTCTCGAGCTTGTCGGTGATGCCGCTCACCGCGGAGTGCACCACCAGCACGCGCGCGCCGCTCGCGACCCGCGCTTTGACGACCTTCGCGATGTTCTGCCAGTTGGTGAGCGAGGAAACGCTGGTGCCGCCGAACTTCAGGACGACCCAGGGAGAGAGCGCGCGCGCCACGGATGAAGACCCCACAACTTGAAAACAGGCCAAACGATAGACCGCGGCGGCTGCGCCGGCGCGTGCTCGAATACGGGATGGGCTGACGCGCGCAAGCCGCGGTCGCGGCGCTTACTCGAGGTCCTCGTCGTCGAAGCTGTCCTTCAGGTCCTTCTCGAGCTTGCGGTCCGCGAGTACCTCCTCGAGCTTGCTCCAGGCCGCCTTGCCCTTCTTGCCTTGCGTGCGGACACGTTTGTCCACACGGTCGAGCAGCCGGTCGTAATCCGTGCTGTCCTCGCCCGCGTTGCCCAGGAACTCCTCGTCCAGATCGAAGCTCTCGTTGTCGCGCTCGGACATCGCCGTATGAATTGAATTACTTTTTGGATCAGTGGGTTACGCGCCTACGAGGCGCGTAACGAGGCAGCGAATATATACGATTCGCCCGCCCTTTCAACTTCCCGGATTGGGGATCAGGCGGGGCTCTCCCGGACCGACACCGGCGCTCCGCGGCCCAGCCCAAGCCCGTCCGCCGCGCTCTGCTCGGCCCGGGCGATCTCGATGACCCCGAAGGAGTTCACGAGCGCCAGGTACTGGCCCGGCTGGGTATCGCCGTAGGTCCGCAGCAAGGGGAAGACGTGGTTGCCGGCGTGCACGCGCGGCTTGTTGAAGTTCTTCAGCAGCTCGGCGTCGATGTTGGTGATCAAGTTTCCAAAGTGATCCACCGTGATCACCACCCCGCTCACGACACCTTGTTCCACCGAAGGCTCGTCGACCCAGGCCGGCACGACGCTGTCGACGCGCTCGCCCAGGTCCGCCGGCACGCAGCGCCCGGCCGCGAGCTCCGCGGCGATGGGCGCGAAGATGTCGCGACCGTGGAACGTGGCGCTCGGGCTGTGGACGCCGAAGATCGCAAGCTTTGGGGCCGTGACGCGCACGACGGTGGCGTCCTTGTGACGCCCGACGATCGGCGCGAGCAGTCCGTTGTCCGGTGCAACGAACCAGTGCCCGCTCGCCGAGACGACGATGATCTCGCGTGAGGTGCCGACGCCGGGATCGACCACCGCGATGTGCACCGTGCCCTGCGGAAAGTAGCGGAACGCGCGCGCGAGCCAGAAGCCCGCTTCGGCCGGCCAGTGAACGACGATCTCGTGCGTCAGATCGACGATGCGCGCCTCGGCGAGGCGGCTCAGGATGACGCCCTTCATCACGCCCACGAACGGGCCCTGATGACCGAAGTCGGTGGTGATCGTGATGACGCCGGACGGTTTCATGGTTCGCGCGCTCCCGCTGGTGCGTGGTGATTCTAGGGCCAAGCCCCTAGACTGCGCGCCATGCTCGTATCCGCTCGCCACCTGTGAATCGCACGGGCCGGTCTGTCGCGGCCGCTTCCGGAGCACGAGCGGACTTCCGGGACTCGGTCCTGACGGCGCTGCTCGCCGCCTGCTTCCTGCTGAGCGGCGTCGCCGCGCTTCTGTATCAGACGGCCTGGACGCGCGAGTTCGCGCTCGTCTTCGGCACGTCGGAGCTGGCCGTCGCGACGGTGCTCGCGGCGTACATGGCCGGCCTCGCTTTGGGTGCTGCGCTCGCCGAGCGCTGGTTGCCGCGGATCCGACGACCGGTGCTCGTGTATGCCGGCCTCGAGCTCGGCATCGGCGTCAGCGCGATCGCGCTGGTTCCTGCGCTCTTGCACATCAGCGACTGGGCGTTGCGCTCGTTCTTCGGTGGCCAGCCCGCGCCGCCAGACAGCACGCAGACGTCCGTGTCCGTGTTCTACGTGGTGAGCGCCTTCCTCGTGCTTGCCGTGCCCACGGTGTTGATGGGTGCTACGTTGCCGCTGCTTGCACAGCACACGGTCCACACAGAAGCGCAGATCGGCTCGCGCATCGGCGCGCTCTACGCCGTCAACACGGCCGGTGCGGTCGGCGGTGCGTTGGCGACCGCGTTCTGGCTGCTGCCGCGCTTCGGACTGAGCGGCACGGTGCGCATCGGCGCGGCAATCAATGTTCTCGTGTTCCTCTTCGCGGCCCTGCTCGCGCGCTTCGCGGAACCTCGCCGCGTCGAGTGGCGAGCGACGCGCCCACTGGGCGCGCGACTTGCTCTGAGCCTGCCCCGCGTCCCTGCGCCCAGCTGGATCCTGCTATTGATGCTGCTATCCGGAGCGGTTTCGTTCTTTCACGAGGTGCTGTGGACGCGAATGCTGAGCCACGTACTCGGCAGCAGCATTCATGCATTCGGCGTGATGGTGGCGAGCTTTCTCGCTGGGATCGCACTCGGCGGCGGACTCGGTGCCTGGCTCGCGCGCTCCCGCAGGTGGGTGGTGCCGGCATTCGCGCTTAGTCAGCTCGCGTGCGCCATCACGGCGGCCGCGGCATACCTGCTGATGGATCGCTTCATGCCGCCGCCGCATCGGTTGACCGCCACCGCTTCGTTCGGCGTCGCCATCCTGATGCCGCTCACCTTCTTCATCGGAACGACCTTTCCGGTCGCCGTTCGCATCCTTGCGGACAGCGCGGACCAAGCGCCGCGCGCGAGCGCGCGTGTGTACGCATGGAACACGGTCGGCGCGATCGTCGGCGCGCTTGCCGCCGGCTTCTTCATCATTCCGTGGCTGAAGTTCGAGGGCTCGATTCATGTCGCGGTCGCCGCGAGCTGCATGCTTGCAGTGGCTTCGATCTGGCTGCTCGCGCCGCCCGCAAAGACGCTCGGGCTCGCGGTCACGGCGTGCGCCATCGCCGCCGCCGCGCTGTTTCGGCCCGCGATGCCGGAGCTGCTGCTGCGCACCTCGCCGATGAACATCCTGAACACCGGCCGCATCCTCTATTACGACGTGGGACGCAGCGCGAGCGTCGTGATGCTCGAACAGGACGGCAGTCTGGCTCTGCGCACCAACGGCTTGCCCGAAGCGATGATCGACATGCCGGGGACACCGCCGCGATTCAGCGGGGAGTTCTGGCTCTCGCCGCTCGCGGTCATCGCGCGGCCGTCGACCCGAAGCATGCTGGTTGTCGGGTACGGCGGCGGCGTGGTCATCGAAGGTGTGCCGCCGAGCGTGCGGACGATCGACGTCATCGAGCTCGAGCCGCGGGTGATCGATGCCAATCGCGCGACGCGCAGCAAGCGACGACGCGATCCGCTGCTCGATCCGCGCGTCAACCTCATCACCAACGACGCGCGCGGGGCGCTCGCTCTGACGAAGCGCAAGTACGACGCGATCGTGTCGCAGCCGTCGCACCCCTGGACTGCCGGCGCTTCGCATCTCTACACGCTCGAATTCATGCAGCAGGCGCGCGAGCACCTGAACGACGGCGGCGTCTTCGTGCAGTGGATGAACGTCACGTTCCTCGACGAAGCGCTGCTCCGCTCGCTGACCGCGACGCTGCTGCGGGCCTTCGGCGAGGTCCGGCTCTATCGACCGGATCCGAACACGCTCGTGTTTCTCGCGTCGACGAAGCCCTTGCCGGTCGAACCGGCACTAGCCGCGAGTGGCATTCCGATCATCTACGCGCCCGCACACTACGCGCGCGTCGGGATCAACACCGCCGAAGACGTGCTGACCGCGCTAGCCGTGGATGGCGAAGGCGCGCGTGCTCTCGCATCCGGCGCCGCGCTCATCACGGACGACCACAACCGCATGGCGACGTCCAGCGTGTACGACTTCGGGCAGGGGCTCACACCGGAAGCCGTCGGTCGCCTGCTCGCGCCATACGACCCGCTGCGGCATGCGGAGAGCTGGATCTACCGCAACTATCGCGATCGTTTTGCTTTCGACTACATCGCGCGTCGCGAGGCGATGTTCGTCGGAGTCGATGCGAGCACGGTCGATCGTCTCGAGGAGATGGCCCAGGCATTGGGCGAGTCCGCAGCGGCGGATGCCGCGCGCATTGCCGCCCTGGATGCGACTGGCGAACGCGATCGCGCCCGCCAACTCACGCGCGAGTCCGTGCAACGCTTTCCGGACGATCAGGGCCTGCGCTACACCTACGTGCGCCCGTGGATTGACGCGATTGCGCGAGGGACCGCGACGCCCGAGATCGCGGCGGCTGCGAGCAGACTCGGCGACTCGGCGGCGGCGGTGATCAAGGCGGCGCGCTACAACGCGGAGCTCGATTTCCACGCCCTCATGCAGCTCGATCCGGTACTCGCACGCATCCCGTGGACCGCGGCCTGGAAGCTCGACGCCGTGCAAGCGCGCGCCGACTGGCGCGGCAGGCTATCCGGCGACTCGCGCAAGCCGGCCGGCGAAGAATGCATCGCGCTCATCGACCAGGCCATCGTCGTGCAGCCGACGCTCATCCTCTATCAAGATCGCGCGCGCTGCGCGCTCGCCGCCGATCGTCCCGATGTGCTGCTCGAGTCCCTGTGGTACTTCGGCCAAGGCACGTACGCGAACAGTCTGCGCCTCACACCGGACGATCGCAGGCGCGCGAAGCGCGATCTGGAAACGGTTGTGCGCATCGTGAAGCAAGTGACGCAGGCGCCGGCGAATGCGGCGCGGCTCGACCCCGCGCGGGTCAAGGAGGTGCTGGAGAAGCTCCAGGCGAACATCGACCGGTTAAGTCAACTGTAAGTTCTTCGCGACAGAAGGCGCGTGTTGCGCTGCAGGTCACAGTTCGGTCACGCATAATCCGCGAGCGACCATTCGATTGCATCCGCAAAGCGACACAGGACGTACTGAAAGCATATGGCGCCCAACAAGGCCACCACTCTCTCCGGCCGGACTGCAGGATCGATGCCGGAAGCCGATGCGGACGATGCGGAGCTCACCGGGCTCATTGCCGCATGCGCCGCTCGCAACGCACAGGCTCTTCGACAGTTGTACGACAGGACGGCTCCGCAATTGCTCGCATGCATGGTTCGCATTCTGAAGCGCAAGGCGCTCGCCGAAGAGGCGCTCCAGGACGTATTCGTCAGCATCTGGCAGCGGGCCGGACAGTTCGAAGCGCGCCGCGGCCGGCCGCGCGCGTGGCTCATGTCGATTGCACGGTACCGCGCCATCGACGTGCTGCGTGCGGAGCGCGCCGAGTTGTACAGGGAGGCTGAAATAGAACAGTTGCCCCAGCTCATCACGGAAGGCGCGAGCGATTGGTCCGGCGCCGGCCGCTCGGCCGCCGCTCTCGCCCGCTGTTTCGAGCTGCTGAGCGCGGATCAGCGCCGGGGCATCGAGCTTGCATTCGTGGAGGGCGCCTCGCACGCTGACATTGCGCGCCTGACCCATCAACCTCTCGGCACCGTCAAAAGCTGGATCCGGCGCGGGCTCGCCTCGCTCCGGCAGTGTCTCGAACGATGAAACACGACGACCCCAAACTGATCGATTCGCTCGCCGCCGAGTACGTGCTCGGTACGCTCACCGGGCGAGCCCGGCGTCGCTTCGAGCGCTGGCGCGCGAGCGAGTGGCACGTGGAACGGCGCGTGCAGGCATGGGAAGAGCGGCTCGTCGGACTAGCCCTGAGGTTGACGCCTATGCGCCCATCGCCGCACGTCTGGGACGAGATCGAGAAGCGCATCGGACGCACGGCCGCACCCGGCACGCGTCCGACGCACTCCACGTTGCCCGACGGCGGGCGGCGTATCTCCACGCTGCGCGCGCTCGCGGCCAGCATCGCGATCTTCGTCGTGATCGTCGGCGGGGTCATGGCCTGGCGTGTCACGCATCCCGAGCTGCTCGCGCTCGCGACCATCACGAATCCAAACGCGGTCAATCCCGCGTGGGAGCTGCGCGCGGATGCGGACCTGCGCCAGATTCGCGCGGTCGCGCTCGGCGGCGCGCAGCCACAAGCGGGCAAGTCGTTCGAGTTGTGGGCTCTTCCGGACAATGGCGGCGCACCGGTCTCGCTCGGCCTGATGCCCGATTCCGGCGAGGTCACGCGCACGCTCACCGACGCGCAGCGCAACGCCCTCCTCGGCGCGTCGAAGGTTGCCGTCAGCCTCGAACCGGCCGGCGGCTCGCCGACCGGCGCACCAACTGGACCGGTGCTGTTCGTCGCCGAGCGAGCGGCCCGCGCCTGATGCTCGCAGGGGGCCATGGAACGCGGCGCGGCGAGTTGACTCGCTGGCAATGCAAGCCCGCCGCCCGTTTGCAGGTCAGTGCCGCCACATCGAATTCACGCGCCCGAACTGCGTCGATTCCGGTGTGCGGGGCATCCGGCATCGTGACGGGAGACACGACGCCGGGCAAGGTTTTGCGCCCTGTCGCTTGACTTGATACACCCCGCGCGCGACGGTTCGCCGCGCGCATGAATACACCCGCCAAACCGGCGCCGCCGCCTGCCGAGTCGCCGGCCCCCGAAGAGCTGCTGGCGCTGCTCCAGCGGCTCACGCACGTCTCGCGTCTCGCCACCATGGGCGAGATGGCGGCCGGGATCGCCCACGAGCTGAACCAACCGCTCACGGCCATCGCGAGCTACGCGCAGGCGTGCGATTGGCTCCTGGCGCGCGGCAGCACCGATACGGCCGAGATTCGCGACGCGCTCCAGCAGATCACCGCGCAAGGGCTGCGGGCCGGCGAGATCATCCGCCGGCTGCGCAATCTCGTGCGCACGCCGGACACCGCCCGCATCGAGACCGACGTGAACGAGCTGATCGAGGAGCTGAAGGGCCTCGCGTTGACGGACGCGCGCGTCCACAACGTGCGCCTCACGCTCGAGCTGACCCCCGGGCTGCCGCGGATCATCGCCAACCGCGTGGAGATTCAGCAGGTTGTACTCAACCTGGTACGCAATGCGGTCGAAGCGCTCGAAAGCGTGCCGCCGGAGCGGCGCGATGTCGTGCTGCGCAGCGCGCCGGGCCCCGACTCGAATGTGGAGGTGGCGGTCATCGACAGCGGACCGGGCGTGGACCCGGCGATCGTCGATCGGTTGTTCTCGCCGTTCGTGACGACGAAAGCGACGGGCGCGGGACTCGGGCTCGCGATCAGCCGATCTATTGTCGAGGCGCACAAGGGCACGCTACGCTACCGCCCCGCGGGCGCGGCTGGTGCCTGCTTCGTTCTCAGATTGCCTCACGCACAAGGTGGCGCGTGACGAAAGATGCCCAGGCTCTCGTTTTCGTAGTGGATGACGATGAGGCGGTGCGCAGCTCGACCAAGCTGCTGCTGAAGTCGGTGGGATTGCCG
>DASZSS010000036.1:0-2964 GCA_035548535.1 Steroidobacteraceae bacterium | reverse complement strand
CGCTGATCGAAGGCCTCGCCATCGCGGGATACGCGACGAATGCGACCGTCGCGTACAACTACATCCGCGGCGAGTTCCTCGGCGAGCCGGTGCCGCGCTTCGAGGCCGCGCTGAAAGAGGCGTACGACGCGGGCCTCCTCGGCAAGAACATCAAGGGCAGCGGCATCGACATGGACATCTACACGTTCGTCGGTGCGGGCGCCTACATCTGCGGCGAGGAGACGGCGCTGCTCGATTCGCTCGAAGGCAAGCCGGGCAAGCCGCGCTTCAAGCCGCCGTTCCCGGCCGCGTTCGGCCTCTACGGCGCGCCGACGACCATCAACAACACGCAGAGCTTCGCGTCCGCGCCGACCATTCTGCGCAAGGGCCCTCAGTGGTTCGCGGGTCTCGGACCGCCGAATTCCGGCGGCACGGTGATCTTCTCGGTATCCGGGCACGTCGCGAAGCCGGGTAACTTCGAGCTGCCGCTCGGCATCCCGTTCGTCGATCTGCTCGAGATGGCGGGCGGCATGCGCAACGGCCGCAAGCTCAAGGCGTGCATCCCGGGCGGCTCGTCGGTGCCCGTCGTGCCCGCGGAAACGATGCTCAAGGCGAAGATGGACTACGACTCGCTGCGCGCAGCGGGCTCCTCGCTCGGCTCGGCGGCCGTGATCGTGATGGACGAGACGACCTGCATGGTGCGCGTGCTGGAGCGCCTCTCGCGCTTCTACATGTCCGAGTCGTGCGGCCAGTGCACGCCGTGCCGCGAAGGCACGGGCTGGATGAATCGGCTGCTGAAGCGCGTGCTCGCGGGACAGGCGCGGCGCGAAGAGCTCGGGCTGCTGCTCGATGTGGCCAATCGCATCGAGGGTCACACGATTTGCGCACTCGGCGATGCCGCCGCATGGCCGGTGCAGAGCTTCCTCAAGCACTTCCGGCACGAGTTCGAGTACATGATCGACCACGGCGGGCGCAGCATCGTCGAAAATCTCGGAGCGAAAGCGGCGTGAGCGACGATCTAATCGACATCGAGATCAACGGCGAGCCCTGCAAAGCACGCAAGGGCGAGATGATCATCCAGGCGACCGATCGTCACGGCGCCTACGTGCCGCGCTTCTGCTATCACGAGAAGCTCGCGGTCGCCGCGAATTGCCGCATGTGCCTCGTGGACGTGGAGAAGGCGCCGAAGCCGTTGCCGGCGTGCGCCACGCCCGTGACGCCGGGCATGAAGGTGTTCACCAAGTCGCCGCGCGCCATCGGGGCGCAGCGCGCGACGATGGAGTTCCTGCTGATCAATCACCCGCTCGACTGCCCGATCTGCGATCAGGGTGGCGAGTGCGAGCTGCAGGACCTGGCGGTCGGCTTCGGGCGCGACATCTCGCGCTTTACGGAGCGCAAGCGCGCGGTGCCCGACGAGAATCTCGGGCCGCTGATCGCCACGGACATGACCCGGTGCATTCATTGCACGCGCTGCATCCGGTTCACCGAGGAGATCGCCGGGTTCCAGGAGCTCGGCATGATCGGGCGCGGCGAGCAGATGAAAGTGCGCACGGCGATGGAGCAGACCGTGCACCACGAGCTCTCCGGCAACGTCATCGATCTGTGTCCGGTCGGCGCGCTGGTGTCGAAGCCGTATCGCTTCACCGCGCGCGCGTGGGAGATGACCTCGCATCCGCTCATCTCGCCACACGACGGCATCGGCACGAACACGTTCGGGCACGTCTTGCGCGGCAAGGTCATGCGCGTCGTGCCGCGCGAGAACGAAGCCATCAACGAGACCTGGATCGCGGACCGCGATCGCTTCAGCTACGAGGGCCTCTACAGCTCGGAACGCGTGACGGCACCCATGGTGCGCCAGGGCGGCGAGTGGAAGCAGGTCGATTGGGAAACGGCGCTGCAGGCCGCCGCGGACAAATTGCGCGAGAGCGCGTCGAATCTGGGCGTGCTCGCGAGCGCGTCGAGCACGACGGAAGAGCTGTATTTGCTCGCGCGCCTGACGCGCGGCCTCGGGTCGGCGAACATCGATCATCGCGTGCGGCAGCGGGACTTCCGCGATCAGGCGGCGGACCCGGCGCATCCCTCGCTCGGGCTGCCGATCGCCGATTTCGAGAAGCTGAAGTCGCTGCTCGTGGTCGGGTGCAATCTGCGGCGCGAGGCACCGATGCTGGCGCATCGCGTGCGCAAGGCGGCGCGCAAGGGCGCGAAGGTTTCGTTCGTCAATCCGGCGCGGTTCGAGTACCTGTTCCCGGTCGCGAGCTACCTCGAGTCGCCGAGCGCGAGCCTGGTGAACGATCTCGCGGCCATTCTTGCGGTGCTCGCAGGCGATGGTGCGCGTGTGCCCGATCACCTCGCCGGTATCGTTCGAACCGCCACTGTTACGGATTCGCATCGGGCGCTCGCGCGAGCGTTCCGAGATGGCGATGCGGGCTCTGCGGCCGCCGCGGGCGGCACACCGAGCGGGCCTGCGGCTTCGACGGGCGCTGCGTCGGGTGCCACTGCCGGCGCCGCGAATACCGGCGCAAACGCCGCGGCTGGCACTGCCGCGCCCAGCGGCACTGGAGCAGGTGGCGCGCCGGCGGGTGCGCAGTCCGGCACGCCCGCGGGCGTGTCCAGCGGCGCTCACCCGGCACCGAACGCTTCTGGAAATCCCGCTTCCGCGAATGCGCCGAGCGGCGGCCCTCGGCACGTGTTGCTCGGCGCACTGGCGCTCCGCCATTCCGCGTACGCGGATGTGCGCGCGCTCGCGGCCGCAATCGCCGCGGCGACAGGCGCGACGTTCGGCGTGCTCGCTGAAGGCGGCAATGCCGCGGGGGCGTATCTCGCTGGCGCCGTCCCGCATCGGGAGCCCGGCGCGAAGCCAGCCGCAACCACCGGACTCAACGCGAACGAAATGCTGAAGAAGCCGCTCGGCGCATACGTGCTCTTCGGCGGCCTCGAGCCCTGGATCGATGCGCTCGACAGCGACGTTGCGAAGACACTCCAGTC
>DASZSS010000035.1:0-2340 GCA_035548535.1 Steroidobacteraceae bacterium | reverse complement strand
CCGCCCGTGATGTCGTTCTTCAGCTCATCGAGCGTGTAGCCGACGGCGAGCTTCGCGGCGATCTTCGCGATCGGGAAGCCCGTCGCTTTCGAAGCGAGCGCGGAGGAGCGCGAGACGCGCGGATTCATCTCGATGACGAGCAGCCGCCCATCGTGCGGGTTCACGGCGAACTGCACGTTCGAGCCGCCCGTGTCCACGCCGATCTTGCGCAGCACGGCGATCGAGGCGTCGCGCATGCGCTGATATTCCTTGTCCGTCAGCGTCTGTGCCGGCGCGACGGTGATCGAATCGCCCGTGTGCACGCCCATCGGGTCGAAGTTCTCGATGGAGCACACGATGATGCAGTTGTCCTTGCGATCGCGGACCACCTCCATCTCGAACTCTTTCCAGCCGATGACGGATTCTTCGAGCAGCACCTCGCTCGTCGGCGAGGCGTCGAGGCCGCGCGCGACGATGGCCTCGAACTCCTCGCGGTTGTAGGCGATGCCGCCGCCCGTGCCGCCGAGCGTGAACGACGGCCGGATGATGGCCGGATAGCCGATCTCGCTCACCTGCGCGAGCGCCTCATCGAGACTGCGAGCGATGCGCGACTTCGGCGTCTCGAGGCCGATCTCGCGCATGGCGTTGCGGAAGAGCTCGCGATCCTCGGCCATGTCGATGGCCGCGCGCGAGGCGGCGATCAGCTCGACTTCGTACTTCTCGAGCACGCCTTCGCGCACGAGATCGAGCGCCGTGTTGAGCGCGGTCTGCCCGCCCATGGTCGGCAGCAGCGCGTCCGGGCGCTCCTTTTCGATGATCCGCGCGACCGTGCGCCAGTTGACGGGCTCGATGTAGATGGCGTCCGCCATCTCCGGATCGGTCATGATCGTCGCGGGATTCGAGTTCACGAGGACGACGCGGTAGCCCTCCTCCTTCAGCGCCTTGCAGGCCTGCGCGCCGGAATAATCGAACTCGCACGCCTGGCCGATGATGATCGGGCCGGCGCCGATGATCAGGATGCTCTCGATGTCTGTGCGTCTAGGCATTCTTCTGCTGTAGCAGCTTCTTCAGGTCGGAACGGGTTCGAAGCGGCGCTGCGTCTGTGCGCGCGGCGCGCATCACGCGTCGGACGCCGCGCGGTCGCCCGCGTCGGTGCCGGTCGGCGGCAGCGGCGCCTGCACGGAGTCCTTCGATTGCCGGCGCATCGCCTCCTCCGCGGCGCGCAGCTGGCTTTGCAGGCGTCTCAGCATCAGGTGATTGAAGCGCTCGAACAGCGGCTTCAGATCGTGCGGCCCCGGGCTCGCTTCGGGATGGCCCTGGAAGCCGAACACCGGCTTGTCCTTGTATGCGAGACCTTGCAGCGAGTTGTCGAAGAGCGAGCGATGCGTCGCGCGAACGTTCGGCGGCAGCGTGCTCTCGTCGACCGCGAAACCGTGATTCTGGCTCGTGATGAACACGCGGCCCGTGTCGAGATCCTGCACCGGATGGTTCGCGCCGTGATGGCCGAACTTCATCTTGATGGTGCTGGCGCCGCTGGCGAGCCCGAGAATCTGGTGGCCGAGGCAGATGCCGAACACCGGGATGTTCTGCTCGATCAGCTCGCGCGTCGCCTTGATCGCGTAGTCGCACGGCTCCGGATCGCCGGGGCCGTTCGAGAGGAAGACGCCGTCCGGACCGAGCGCCATCACTTCGGCGGCACTCGTCTGCGCGGGCACGACGGTCATGCGGCACCCGTGATCCGACAACAGCCGCAGGATGTTGCGCTTGATGCCGAAATCGTATGCGACGACGTGCAGGCGCTGCTGCGAGCGGATCGGCTGGCGCGCCTTGTCCTGCCACACGCTGCCTTCGTTCCACTGATACACGCGCTTCGTCGACACGACCTTCGCGAGGTCCATGCCCTTCAGGCCGGGGAACTTGCGCGCGGCCTTCACCGCGGCGTTCTCATCGACCTGCTCGCCGGTCATGATGCAGCCCGCTTGCGCGCCCTTCTCGCGCAGGATGCGCGTGAGCTTGCGCGTATCGATGCCGGCGATCGCGACGATCCGGCCGCGCTCGAGGAAGTCGCTGAGCGTGCCGTTCGCGCGCCAGCTGCTCGCGAGCAGCGGCAGGTCGCGAATGACGAGACCCGCGGGATAGATCTGCGCGGCTTCGAGGTCTTCCGGCGTGACGCCGGTGTTACCAATGTGAGGGTACGTCAGCGTGACGATCTGACGTGCATACGACGGGTCGGTGAGAATTTCCTGATAGCCCGTCAAGGCGGTATTGAAAACGACTTCGCCGGTGGTGTTGCCTCGTGCTCCGATCGACTGGCCGCGGAAGATGGTGCCATCCGCCAGCGCCAGCACCGCTGCTGTGCTC
>DASZSS010000034.1:0-1970 GCA_035548535.1 Steroidobacteraceae bacterium | reverse complement strand
GTGACGTGTTGGCGGCATGCCGGCCGGGACTAAAGCCTCATGGCCTCCATTTGGACACCGTATCAAGGCCGGATCGTCTCGATGCAGAGGCGTCTCGAAGCGGAGCCGTATCGCGCGTGAGCCGGCGCCGGGTTCAGTTGCCGGTGCGCGGACCGTTCCGAAAGAGCAGCATGGCCTCCGCACGTCGATGCACCCCGAGCTTGGCGAGCACGCTGTGCACGTGGTTTTTGACCGTGGGCAGCTCGATGCCCAGCCGCCGCGAGATCATTTTGTTGGTCATGCCCTGGCGCAGCAGGTCGAGGATCTGAGCCTCGCGCGCAGTGAGCGCGGAGCTTGGCGCCGGGACCGTCGAATGGTCCTTGGCGAGACTCGCGATGTGCCGGAACAGAAAGCCGGCCACCCGCGGCGAGCAGCGCACTTCACCGCGCGCGGCCGCCTGTATGGCCTCCAAAACATCGTCCATGGATGCGCCGCGCGTGACGTAACCGGCCACGCCCACCGAGGCGCACGAGAGCACCTCGGTCTCGAATTCCGGCATGCCGAGCGCGACGATCTTGGTGGCCCGCCACTGGCGCGAGAGCTGCCGCGCGAGCGCCAGCGCGCCGTCCATCGCCATGTCGAGGAGCACGACGGCAGGGCGCGCGTGCTCCATGCGTTCCAAGGTTTCCGCCGCGTCGGCCGCCCCTTCGAGCACACGCAGATGGGGCGCCTGCCGCAGCATCTGTTCGAGGCTCTCGCGGTAAAGGCGAACTTCACTCGCGACGAGAACGGTTATCGCGTCTCCTTCGCTCGCACACCCTTCCATGCTCCCTGCCGCATAGTTCTTGTTGCACTACGAATGTGCAGCAAGATCACGTACTGGCTCGAGCGTGTCAACGTCTCGACCGGTGTCGCAGCTTGGCTTGCGATTTCCAAGCTCGCGAACGAGCGCGCCCGCAGTGAAGGAAAAGCGGCTGTCACTCGTCTAGTGGGATGACGAGCCTGCGCTGGGGCGCACGGCAGCTCGAGTACAAGGGTCTCCTGCGGTGTTACCTGCGATCGCCTGTGGGGTCGCAGGGCTTTTTTCGTCCTCTGCGCGGTCGGACAGAGGTCGCGGGTCTCAGAGCGTGTAGCGTACGCGCATGCGTGCCACGTGGCCGTGCTCGCTGGACCACTGTACGAACCCTTCGCAAACTTGTTTGATTGTCGAGTCATCTACGACTTCGGTCGGCTTCTCTGCGAAGCGCGATTGATCGACCTCCTGGCCGGGCATCACGCGCGCATCGTTCCATGGCGTGTCGGTGCCTACCGGGCGTACATAGAGCTCGATGTCCGCCAGAGTCGCTTGCGCAGGAACACTTGCGCAGAGCGTGATGGCGCTCGCTTCTGCCTCGGTGCAAGTCGATGATGGATTTGCCGCCGTTGCGGGCTGCGAAGGCATCTGCGCGGGCGTCTCGCCCGCCTGCGCCGTCAACGCCGGCGTGTTGAGTAGTATCGACGGCTTGCACGGCCCGACGGTCGCCATCACCACGACGCCCTGCATGCCTTGTTCGCGAAGCAATCCCGCTTGGATCTCCGCACGCGTCTTTTCCAGCGCGCTCTCCGTGCGGGTCATCGTGTTGATGCGCTCTTGCAGCGCGCGCTGTATCTCGTTCTGCGCGATGCGTTCGTGTTCCGTCAGCCATTGGGACAATGCGAAGCCGCCCACGGCAGCGCTGCCGAGCATCACGACCAAGATGATGAACGGCAGTCGGCTCTTGCGGCGGCTGGAGGACGTCGATGGCCGCGCCGCGAGGTCCTTCGCGAACGACGCCTTGAGCTGCAAGAAAGACGCGAACACGGTCGCGCACGCCGCAATGATCGCGGCCAGTACTCCATCCGACATCGCTGGACGATCCTCCGGCCGCAAACGCTACCACGGCGCTTGTGCGCCGATATCCGGCGGGCGGGGTGGCGGTTCTGAATCTGCGAGGAAGGTCACAAGGGACTGG
>DASZSS010000033.1:0-3522 GCA_035548535.1 Steroidobacteraceae bacterium | reverse complement strand
CAGTGACATGATCCCGCGCGAGCAAGTGAAGCCGCAGGACCGCATCAAGGCATATCTGAAAGAGGTGCGCTCGGAGCCGCGCGGCCCGCAGCTCTTCCTGTCGCGCACGGCGCCGGAGTTTCTGATCGAGCTGTTCAAGCTCGAAGTGCCGGAGGTCGGCCAGGGCCTCATCCAGATTCTCGGCGCGGCGCGCGATCCGGGCGTGCGCGCCAAGATCGCGGTGAAGAGCAACGATCCGCGCATCGATCCCGTCGGGGCCTGCGTCGGCATGCGCGGCTCGCGCGTGCAGGCGGTCTCGAACGAGATCGCCGGCGAGCGCGTCGACATCATCCCGTTCGATGAGAACCCGGCGCAGTTCGTGATCAACGCGATGTCGCCCGCCGAGGTGATGTCCATCGTCGTCGACGAGGACTCGCACAGCATGGACATCGCGGTGGCCGAGGAGAAGCTGTCGCAGGCCATCGGCCGCGGCGGCCAGAACATCCGTCTCGCGAGCCAGCTCACCGGCTGGGACCTGAACGTGATGACGGAGACCGACGCGGAACAGAAGAGCGAGACCGAGGCGCGCGCGCTGATTCAGAACTTCATGAAGCAGCTCGACGTCGACGAGGACGTGGCGACGATTCTCGCGCAGGAAGGCTTCTCCACGATCGAGGAGATCGCCTATGTGCCGCAGGCGGAGCTGAAATCGATCGAAGAGTTCGATGACGAGATCATCAAGGAGCTGCGCAATCGTGCGCGCGACGTGCTGCTGACGCAGGCGATCGCGAGCGAAGAGAGCCTGGATCAGTCGATGCCGGCAGACGACCTGCTGTTGCTCGAGGGCATGAGCCCGGATCTGGCGCTCGCACTGGCACGGCGCGGCGTTCGCACGCGTGAGGAGCTGGCCGAGCAGGCCGTCGACGATCTGACGGATATCGAAGGGCTCGGTGCCGAAGAGGCCGGCAAGCTCATCATGAAGGCGCGCGAGCACTGGTTCCAAGCGGGCCAGTGAGGGTACGGGGGTAGTAGTACATGGCAGATGTCACCGTTTCTCAATTTGCCGAAGTCCTGAAGGTGCCGGTCGATCGGCTGCTCGTGCAGCTCGATCAGGCCGGCATCAAGGTCGACGGCCCCAATGCTCGCATCAGTGACGATGCGAAGCTCGAATTGCTCACGCACTTGCGCCGTGCCCACGGCAGCGAGAACGAGGCGGCCGCGCCCAGCAAGATCACGCTCAAGCGCAAGACGCAGCAGGAGCTGAAGCTCGCGAGCGCCCAGGGTCGCGCGCGCACCGTCAGTGTCGAGGTGCGCCAGAAGAAGACCTACATCAAGCGGGACGTGCTGCAGGAGAAGGCACGCCAGCAGCAGGACGAGATCGAAGCCAAGCGCCGCGAAGCGGATGACGCCGCGCGCGCCGAAGCCGAGCGCCTCGAGGCCGAGCGTCGCGAGCGCGAGCGGGTGGAGGCGGAGAATCGCCGCCGCATCGAAGAGGAAGACCAGCGCAAGAAGCAGCAGGCCGAGGAGGCCCGCAGGCTCGCCGAGCAGCAGCAGCGCGAGCGCGAGGAAGCGGAAGAGCGCGCGCGTGAAGCGGCGCGCAAGGCGGCCGAAAAGCCCGCGGAAAAGCCCGCGGAAAAGCCGGCCGAAGCCGCTCCGCCGCCGGCGGCCGCGCGCCCGGCGCGACAGGAACAACCCGCGCGTCCGGCTCGCGCCGAGAGCCAACCGGAAGCGCGCCCCGCGCCGCCCGCCACCCCCGCGCGTGGTGCTCCATCGGCTCCGCCGAATCGCGCCGCTCCGGCTGCGCCCGCGAGCACCGGTCGCGGTGCGCCGAGCGCTCCGGCCGACACGCGCTACGGTCGCCAGGAGCTGCACGTCGTGGGCGACGTCAGCTCGCGCTACAAGAAGAAGCGCCGGATCAAGGGCCGCCCGATGGCGGGCGAGGGCGACACGAAGCACGGTTTCGAGATGCCGACCGCGCCGGTCGTGCGCGAGGTGCCGATCGGCGAAACCATCACCGTGGCGGAGCTCGCGCAACGCATGGCGGTGAAGGCGACCGAGGTCATCAAGGTGCTCATGAACATGGGCGTCATGGCGACCATCAATCAGGTCATCGATCAGGACACGGCCGTGCTGGTCGTGGAAGAGCTGGGCCATACGGCGAAGCTCCTGAAGGAAGACCAGATGGAGGCGGACCTGCAGGGCGCCACGCCGGCCGACGTCGAGCTGGTGGAGCGTCCGCCGGTCGTCACCGTGATGGGTCACGTCGACCATGGCAAGACCTCGCTGCTCGACTACATCCGCAGCACGAAGGTTGCTGCGGGTGAGGCCGGTGGTATCACGCAGCACATCGGCGCGTATCAGGTGAAGACGCCCAAGGGTCCGATCACGTTTCTCGACACGCCGGGTCACGCGGCCTTCACGGCCATGCGCGCGCGCGGCGCGAAGGCGACGGACGTCGTCGTGCTCGTGGTTGCGGCCGACGATGGGGTCATGCCGCAGACGATCGAAGCCATCCAGCACGCGAAAGCGGCGGGCGTGCCGATCGTCGTGGCCGTGAACAAGATCGACAAGCACGATGCGGATCCCGAGCGCGTGCGTACCGAGCTCTCGAAGCACGAGGTCATCCCTGAGGAGTGGGGCGGACAGAACATTTTCGTGAACGTGTCCGCGCGCACCGGTCAGGGCGTCGATGCGCTGCTCGAAGCGATTCTGCTGCAGGCGGAAGTGCTCGAGCTGAAGGCGCCGAACAAAGGTCTGGCGAGCGGCATCGTCATCGAGGCGAGCGTCGAGAAGGGCCGCGGCCCGGTGACGACCGTGCTCGTGAAGAAGGGCCTGCTGAAGGTCGGCGATCCGATCATCGCGGGCGCCGAGTTCGGGCGCGTCCGCGCGATGTTCGACGAGAACGCGCAGTCCGTGCAGCAGGCCGGTCCGTCGGTCCCCGTCGTGGTGCTCGGTCTCTCGGGCGCGCCGAATGCGGGCGATGAGCTCCTGGCCGTCGAGAGCGAGCGCAAGGCGCGTGAAGTCGCGCTGCATCGGCAGGGCAAGTTCCGCGACGTCAAGCTCGCGAAGCAGGGCGCGACGCGCGCCGAAGACGCCTTCCAGCAGATGGAGGGCGAGAAGGCCGGCGTCATCTCCGTGGTGCTGAAGACGGACGTGCAGGGCAGCGCCGAGGCGCTGCGCGATGCCTTGAACAAGCTGTCGACCGACGAAGTGCAGGTCAAGGTGGTCGCGAGCGGCGTGGGCGGTATCACCGTGTCCGACGTGCAGCTCGCGGCGGCCTCGAAGGCCGTCATCATCGGCTTCAACGTCCGCGCGGATGCGGGCGCGCGCGAAGCGGTGAAGGAGACCGGCGTCGAGATCCGCTACTACAGCATCATTTACGAGGCACTCGACGACATCAAACAGATGATGTCGGGCCTGCTGCAGCCGGAGATCAAGGAGCAGATCATCGGCGTCGCGCAGGTGCGCGAGGTGTTCCGCTCGAGCAAGTTCGGCGTGGTCGCCGGCTGTCTCGTGACGGAGGGCGTCGTGCGGCGGAACAAT